>NZ_LSFI01000033.1 GCF_001642325.1 Thermodesulfatator autotrophicus
ATTCTCTTTAAAAGCTTTAAGTCTTCAAAGGCTTCTTTCTTTTTAGGTGGATATCTTAATAGATAAGCAGGGTGATAGGTTACAAGAACTTTAATGCCGTCTAATTCATGGATTTTCCCTCTTAAAGAAGAAAGGGGGCTTGTGGTGGCTAGAACTGTTTGAGAGGCAATGAGACCCAGGGTGCAAATAATAGCTGGACGGACGAGCTTTATTTGTTTGCTAAGATAAGGTAAACAGGCTTCTATTTCTTCAGGTTGAGGGTTACGGTTCCCTGGAGGACGGCATTTAACCACGTTGGTTATATAAACTTCGTTTCGGTTAATATTTATCGTTTCAAGCATTTTGTCCAGCAGCTGGCCAGCGCGGCCAACAAAAGGTCTTCCTTCTTCATCTTCGTCTTTTCCGGGAGCTTCGCCTATAAACATCAGGCTGGCACTTTCTGGACCTTCTCCTAAAACGATATTTTTACGGGTACGATGGAGTTTGCAACGCGTGCAATTTCTAATCTCACTTTCTATTTCCGCCAGGCTTTTTGGAGGAGGGGTTAGGTCAAGGTCTAGAAAACGCCTGATGTTTTTTCTGGCTGGCAAGGCATCTACTCCTATTTTTTGCAAAAATTTCAGGTACTCATATAAATCTTCCCAAAAATTAGCCATTTTTTAATGAATACCGGAGCCTGGGCCAAGGCCCAGTTCTTTTTCACTAAAAATTTCTGCGGTAAAAAGGTATATCTCGGTCTCTGGATCCTGCCAGCATCCAGGAGGAAGCCCGGCTTTGAGGCAGGTATGGTCAAGAAAGGTCTCTCTATCCCAGCCGTACTCCACCGCTACCTGAGGAAGTAAAACTCCGCGGTTGATACCCCTTACTATGTAAATACCATGTTTGCCTATTTCTATTTCGTCAATGCTTCTGGCCCGCCACATGGGAGAAAGCACGGAAATTTCTATATCAATTTCAGGAAGTTCTTCTAAAGTTACCGGAGGAAAACGTGGGTCATTAAAGGCGGCTGAGCGGGCCATTTCAAAGACAGTTTTATACAAAGGGCCTTCAGGATGAAAAGTGCCAATGCAGCCTCTAAGCTGCTCGTGTTTATGCAGGGTAACAAAAGCCCCATAGGGCTCCAGAAGTTTGGGAGGGATTTCCCGTGGTAGCCTGGGAGGGCGCCCTTCAAGGGCGCTGGTAATACTATCCCTGGCTATGTAAAGTAACAAAGCCTTTTCAGCGTCGTTTAGGCCAACTACTTTGGTCATCTTATTTCACCATTTCTAAAAGTTGTTTTTCTTCTAAAACACCGGCATGAACCCTGCCGTCAGGAAAAATATAAGTCGGCGTACCCCTTATGCCTAGTCCCGGGAGTGTTTTTAAAGTGTCTTCCACTTTTTTCTTCCCTTCCTCACATTGCGTCCCTTTATAGCCTTCCATTAAAGCTTTGGGGCCTTTTTTATCACAAATGATAGCGATAGATTTAGCCTTGGCCTGGGGATGCAAAGCTTCAAGGGGCATTAAGATAACATTCACTTTAAGTTTTCCCTGTTCTGCCAGGGGAAAAATTATTTTTTCAGCCCGTTTACAATGTGGGCAGTCAGGGTCAGTGATTAAAAATACTTCTGGCCCTTTACCAACAGAGAAGGCCACAAGCTTCTTAAGTTCTTTAAGCTTTTCAGGGGAAAGGCGATTGAGATCCGTTACCCTGGCCTGGGTTATGTCTTTACGTTTTGGGATATCTATGATGCGCCCTAAAATTAGATAGCGGCCGCTTTCGTCCAGGTATAAAGGGGTTTTGCGTCCATTGGAGTCAATAACCACTTCGCAAAGGCCTTTTACGGGAGCCGGTTTTATACTAACAACCTTTGGCTTCTGCCTGCCAAAAAGGGGCATAAGGATTTTGGCTGCCTTTTCTTTGTCAGGGCAAGCCCAACATGAAGTAATCCCCAAGCCTAAAATCATTACCAGTGCCAAAATTAATTTTTTCATTTCTCCTCCTCTTTAAGATTTTATTTTATGTTTTTCGGCCTTTATATCTTGAAGATTTAACATTAATAAGGCATTATCACAGCAACCTTTAGAAAAATTTAACAAAATCCACGAAGGAGGTTCCTTGAAATGAACCTTTTAGACAAAAAAGTCCTTCTAGCCCCAGGGCCAGTGCCTGTTCCTCCTCAGGCTCTGCTGGCTATGGCTAGACCTGTCATTCACCACCGCCTTCCTGAATTTTCAGCTATTCTAGAAAAGATTAGAGAGGATTTAAAGTACCTTTTTCAAACAAAGGAAGATGTTTTATTTTTTGCCTCTTCGGGGACCGGTGCCATGGAGGCCTGTGTGGCCAATCTTTTTAAGTCTGGTGAAAAGGTCATCGTGGTCCGTGGTGGTAAGTTTGGCGAACGTTGGGGAGAGCTTGCTGAAACTTATGGATTAAATCCGGTTTACATAGACGTTACCTGGGGTGAGGCGGTCTCAGTGGAAGTGGTAAAAAAGGCCCTGGCAGATAACCCAGATGCCCGCGGCCTTTTAATACAGGCCCATGAAACATCAACTGGTGTAAAACATCCTGTGTCAGAAATAGCGGCTTTAACCCGTGATACAGAAGTTCTTCTGGTAGTTGACGCCATTTCTGCTCTGGGGGTATATCCCCTCCCTTTTGATGAACTGGGTGTTGACGCCATGGTAGCAGGTTCCCAGAAAAGCATAGCTTTACCTCCTGGGCTTTCTTTTGTAGCGCTTTCTCAAAAGGCTTGGCAACGGGTGGAAGAAAATAATGAATCCCCCAGGTATTATTTTGATTTCCGTAAGGAAAAAAAGGCCCTTGGAAAGGCCACTACCGCTTTTACTCCGGCGGTTTCTCTTTTATATGGCCTTTCAGAAATTCTTAACCGCATTAAAGAGGTAGGGCTCCCGCGCCTTTTTGCCCATTACAAAAGGCTTTCAGGTGCCTGCCGGGCAGGGGTAAAGGCCTTAGGCCTTGAACTTTTTGCTAAAGAACCGTGTGAGGCCTTGACCATCGTCAAAGTACCAGAAGGCGTTGATGGTGCTAAACTCATGAAGCTCATGCGCGAAAAATATCAGGTAACCATGGCCGGGGGGCAGGCCAAACTTAAAGGTAAGGTGGTGCGGATTGCCCACCTTGGTTATCAAGGCCCCCTTGATGTAATTGTGGCCCTTTCTACCCTTGAAATGGCCCTTACTGAACTCGGCTATCAATTACCACTGGGAGCCGGGGTGGCGGCAGCGCAAAAATATTTTTTGGAGACAGAGGAGGAATAACTATGAAGGTGTTAATAAGTGATCCTATTGCTGAAGATGGCATAAAAATCCTTAGAGAAGCTGGGCTTGAAGTTATTGTAAAAACAGGCCTTTCCAAAGATGAGCTTATAGAAGAACTAAAAAAAGGTATTGACGCTATCATTATTAGAAGCGCTACTAAAATGACCGCTGACGTAATAGAAGCAGCGCCAAGCTTAAAGGTCATTGCCCGCGCGGGGACAGGCCTTGACAACGTTGATATAGACGCGGCCAATCGTAAAGGTATCGTGGTAATGAATTGCCCTGGTGGCAACACTGTTTCAGCGGCTGAACATACTATAGCCATGATGATGGCCCTGGCCCGCAATATCCCACAGGCTACGGCCTCAATGAAAGCCGGCAAGTGGGAAAAGAAAAAGTTTATGGGGCGGGAAGTAAACGGCAAAACCCTTGGGGTTATAGGTCTTGGGCGTATTGGCTCCATAGTGGCTGACCGGGCAAAAGGTCTGAAGATGAGGGTTATTGCCTATGACCCTTTTGTTAATCCAGAGCAGGCCGCCAAAATGGGCATTGAGGTTATGAGCCTTGATGAACTTTTGCCTCAGGCTGACTTTATAACCATCCACGTACCTCTCACCAAGGAAACCAAAGGTTTTATCAACAAAGAGAAGTTTGACAAGATGAAAGACGGTGTGATGCTGATTCATTGTGCTCGGGGAGGCATAGTGAATGAATCCGACCTATACGAAGCTATGGTTTCCGGTAAGGTGGCCGGAGCAGCTTTAGATGTGTTTGAGCAAGAACCTCCTCCACCGGACTATCCTCTTTTTAAGCTTGAAAATTTTATCTGTACGCCTCATTTAGGTGCTTCAACCCTTGAGGCCCAGAAAAATGTAGCTTTGGCCGTAGCCTCTCAGGTTGTAGATTTTCTAGTCCACGGGGTAGTAAGAAATGCTGTAAATATGCCTTCTGTTTCGGCAGAATTGCTTCCTACTCTTAAACCTTATCTTAAGCTGGCAGAAAAGCTGGGAGCTATACAGGCTCAGCTGGCAGAAGGCCCTGTTCAGGAAGTACATATTGAATACCAGGGCGATGTGGCCAATCTGGATACTAAACCTTTAACCGTAGCCCTGTTAAAAGGGCTCCTTACACCGGCTTTGCGAGAAGACGTAAACTACGTGAATGCCCCGATAAGGGCCAAAGAAAGAGGCATTAAGGTTACCGAAAGCAAAGTAAATACCGCTGAGGACTTCTTGAACCTTATCAAGGTTGTAGTCAAGTTCCCTGGTGGTGAAAACCTGGTGGCAGGAACTATTTTCGGGAAAAAAGAGCCGCGTATTGTTCAGATTAATGATTTCCGCTTAGACGCTATTCCTGAAGGCCATATGCTTTATCTCATGAATGAAGATAAACCCGGTGTTATTGGCCAGATAGGCATAACTATCGGAGAACACGGGCTAAACATTTCAAGGATGCATGTGGGGCAGGACCCTGCCCAGCAGGCCAATATAATTCTTCTCTGTGTTGATAAGCCTGTACCTGAAGACCTTTTAGAAAAACTAAAAACTCTTCCTCCAGTGAAGATGGTAAAACCCCTTGAACTTGTCTAAAAAATGAGGGTGCACCTGCTGCACCCTCTCCCTTATCGTCATCTGTTTTACAATCTAATTATAGGAGAGTCTTTTTGCTTGTTTTAGGTAGCTGGCTTTTGCTAGCACAGGTGGTTAAAGCCCAGGATGGCTTTACCCAGGAAGACTGTGAAAGACTTGTTCGCCAGGAAACGATCCTAAAAGTCTTTATGGAGCAGGTTGATAAGCGTTTTGAGCAAGTTGATAAGCTCTTTGCCGTGAGGATATGAACAAACGCTTTGAGCAAATGATGACTTTCCTCTGGGGGACTGTCCACTCTGTAATCCCAGAAATCAGAGAAAGACTTACGTCAAAACCATACCTTTCCGAAAGGATCTCCTGAATATCACTGGTAGTCATACTATCCAATACGGTAATTGTCCGTCTCTGAGCGCTCGTATCTCCCGTAACCTAAAAACTCTTCCAGTTAGGCCCTAAGAGCTTCCCTTAAGGTGCGCTGGCGAGTTCCTTAATGGGTGGCCTGTACTTCTTCGGGCTGAGGTGCTTTTTTAGGGTCCACCCTCTTTAAAGTAATTTAGTCACTCTACAATTTACACAGTTTGGTGGACACTCCTTCCGTAAAGCCAGGAATCAACAGCTCTTTCCACTCTAACCAAGACCATGCGACCTAAATCGTCATTTTTTGCTTCAAAGATCACCTTCAGGTAATTGCGCGATAAACCTTCGTAAAGGCCCTGTTCTTCCAGGTACCGTAGCACCAGAACTTCAAGGGTTTGACCTACATGGGCTCGGTAAAAGGCCTTCTGTTTTGCCAGAGAAAGTTGCTGTAATTTTCTAGCCCTTTCTGCTATCCGGTGAGGTGGCACTTGTGGCCATCTGGCAGCGGGTGTTCCTGGCCTTGGTGAATAGGGGAACACGTGTAAATAAGTAAGGGGAAGCCTTTCTATTAAAGCAAAGGTGGTTTCAAAGTCTTCTTCTGTTTCCGCCGGAAAGCCAACAATTACGTCAGCTCCAATAGCTGCCTGAGGAAAAGTTTCCTTTATTTTTAGGAGCAGGCTTTCAAAGTCCTTAGCCCTATAGCGCCTTCCCATTTTGCGCAGCACTTTATCGCTTCCACTCTGCAGGGACAAATGAAAATGGGGGCAAAAACCCTTCGCTTCTTTGAGAAAGGCTAAAATCTCTTCGGTTAGCTCTTGCGGTTCTAAAGAACTAAGCCGCCAGCGTGGCACGTCAAGTTCTTCAAGAAGCTTAAGTAGGTCAAGAAGGGTTCTAGGGGGAGTTAAATCATGCCCCCAGAGGCCGAGATGAACTCCCGTTAGCACTATTTCCCGATACCCTGCCTCAAGAAATCTAATTACCTGGGCCTTTATTTCCTCTAGAGAAAGACTCCGTGATGGCCCGCGAGCATAAGGAACTATACAGTAAGTACAGAAGAGGCTGCAACCATCCTGCACCCTTAAAAAGGCCCGCTTGTGGCCTCTGAAACGTGAAAGCGGGTAAGGTTCACAAGTTTTAAGTTCTTTTACCTCACTTACTAAAACCTTTTTCTCTTTAAGAGGCAGCTTTAAGTCTTCAACAATTTCAGGAAGCTTTGCCTTTTCTTTCTGGCCAGCTATTAAAAGCGGGCCTTCCACTTGTTCAAAGATTTCTTCGGCTCCTACCTGAGCGTAACACCCTGTTGCTACTACCAGTAAGGGCTTGTTTTTTTGGGCCTGGCGCAGGAGTTTTCGGCTTTCATAGCTGGCTTTGGCTGTTACCGCACAGGTGTTTACCACGTAGATGTCGGCTTTGTTTTTGAAATCAACAAGCTCGTAGCCTTTCTGTTCAAACCCTTCGGCAAGGGAAGCACTTTCCACCTGATTTACTTTGCAACCCAAAGTGGCTATGGCTAAACGGCGTCTCATCAAAAAAATTATACGCTGAAACGAAAGATTATCACGTCTCCGTCTTTAACGATGTAGTCTTTGCCTTCCAGGCGGACTTTTCCTTTTTTTTGGGCTGTGTGATATGAACCAGCCGCCACCAGGTCATCGTAAGCAACCACTTCGGCCCTGATAAAGCCGCGCTCCATATCTGAATGAATGGCCCCAGCGGCTTTTTGGGCAGTTGTTCCCCGGGGGATAGGCCAGGCCCGGGCTTCCTTCTCTCCACCGGTGAAGAAACAGATTAAATCCAGGATTTCAAAACTTTTCCGAATAAGAAGGGGAAGGGCTGGTTCTAAAAGGCCATATTCTTCGCGAAAAACCTCGGCTTCTTCAGGAGATAACTCGGCAAGATCTGCCTCTAGACGCCCTTTTATGTGAATAGCCTCTGTCTCAGGGGGGAGTTTTAAGTCAACCTCTTCGTTTTCTTCACCGGTATTAATAACTACCAGAAGGGGTTTAATAGAAAGGAAAGCGTAGCCTTTCATGTAGGAGCTTTCCCTTAAGGATTGAGAAACTCGCAAAGGTTTACCTTCATCAAGGATTTTTTTAGCTTCCCGCAGTTCTTCAAGTTCTTTTTCGGAAAAAGAAGCCCCCTTTTTGGCTTCTTTTTCCAGACGCTCAAGTTTTCTTTCCACGATGGCCAGGTCAGAAAGAATTAATTCTTCGTGGAGGATATCAAGCTCTTTTTGGGGTTCAGGGGGAAGGCCTGCCAGCTCAAAATTTCGTACTACCATTATTAAAGCGTCAGCAGGTTTGAGTTCGTGTAAAAGTTTTTCAAGCTCTTTGCCCCTGCCTTCCCTTTCTCTCAAATCAAAAGAAAGGTCCAGGTATTGCACGGTAGCAGGAGTCTTTTTGGCTGAAGAAAAAATCTTTTGTAACACTTCAAGGCGTTCATCAGGAACTTTGACTACGGCCCGGGCAATACCTCCCTTTTCTTCTATTTGACCCGCCGCCTCTCCTGCTGCCGCTTTGAAAATGGTTGTCTTCCCTGATTGCGGTAAACCGATTATGCCTATTTTCATTGGGTATGCCTCTGACTGAAGTTAATCAGCTCTTCAAGTTTATCCATGGCTTTGCCAGAGGCCAGTATTTCCAGAGCTTTTTTTACCCCAGCTTTAAGGTCAATGGCCTTTTCCGCCGCATAAATTGCAGCTCCAGCGTTTAAAGCCACCATATCCCTTTTAGGTCCGGTTTCTTTACCGAGCAATATGTTTCTTATAATTTCAGCATTTTGCTGGGCATCGCCACCTAAAAGCTCTTCTGGCTCTTCACAAAGTTCAAAGCCAACGTCTTCTGGATCAACGTAATACGTGGTTATACGGCCCTCTCTCAGCTCAGAAACTTTGGTAGAGCCTGTAACTACGAATTCGTCATAACCTTCTTCACCGAAAACAACGAGAGCCCGTCTGGCTCCAAGGGCATCAAGGGCAAAGGCCATTTTTTCCGTAAGGCGGAAGTCTGAAACGCCAAGCACCTGGGTATTGGCACGAGCAGGATTAAGAAGGGGGCCAACCAGGTTGAAGATAGTTCTAAAGCCCAGGGCCTTGCGCACAGGGGCAACATACTTCATGGCCGGGTGATAAAGCGGGGCGAAAAGAAAGCAAAGGCCACAGGTTTCAAGACAGGCTGCCGCCACCTCAGGAGGCATGTCTATTTTAACACCTAACGCCTCAAGTACATCAGCACTCCCGCATTTACTTGAGACGGAACGATTACCATGCTTGGCCACTTTAACTCCGGCAGCCGACACCACAAAAGCCGCTGCGGTAGAAACATTAAAAGTGCCCTTTCGGTCGCCTCCGGTGCCACAGGTATCAACTAAAGGCTCTTCCTCAGGAAGACTATGCGTAACCTCACGGGCCACCTTGCGCAGGGTGCGAGCAAGAGCGGCAATTTCTTCCCAGGTTTCACCTTTAATCTTTAAGGCGGTTAGAAGTGCCGCCAGCTGCCTTTCATCAAAATTTCCGGTTATTACTTCGGAAAAAGCCGCTTCTATTTCCTCTGGTGCCAAATCTTTGGCTTCACTTGCTTTCAATAAAGCCTCTTTTAGTTTGGACATAACTTCACCCGCCAAAGTTTTTAAACGCCTATATCCTTACCCTTTTTGTTAGAATACGCAACCTTGGACATCATCTTATTGACCGGTGTTCTTTGCCCAGTTTTTAAGATAGATTGTGACTTCACAAAAATTTTACTATTTTAAGAAAAACTTCGGAAAGCACTGGAGGGAATATGGACCGCAAACTTCTCGAGCAAATAAAGAAAAAAGTCCAGGAAGAACTGGTAAAAAAAGAAGCTGAAACTATAGAATATTGGCTTAAAGAGCTTCAAAAAATATACGCCAAAAAACACCAAACCCTTCCTGAATTTAAGGCCGAAGTACGCCAATTCATGGAACGCATGAAAAACAGGGTTGAGGTTTTAAAAACTAAAGGCCTTTAAAAGCTAACTTATTTCCAGCGTCAAAGTCTTATTAATGTGGCTACCTTCCTGAAACTCTATAGGCCAAAAGGGCATTATTGCCAAACCCTGAGTAGTCAAATCAAAACCTGCTTCAGACTGGCTTACTGTTTTCACCGGGAACATAAAAAAACTGGCCTGCTCATCCAGCTTAAGAATAAACTTGCCTTTTTTCTCTGTTTCTATGGTTAATGTTTTCCCAAAAAATTTGATCGGACGGTGAAAAGTAAGCTTTTGCCCGTTAATTTTCACGCATCCTTCACCCCAGGCCAGAAGCGGAGGATAAAGATTTAATTCTACCCCAAAGAAACATCTGGTCTTTTGAGAAGCACGATATTCCAGCTCATAGAAAACCTGTAAAACAAGACCTTCTTTTTCCACTTTTATCTTTTTACGCAATAAAAGGGGTCTTCTTGAAGAGCCCGGTGGATAAAGGCCACCGTCACGGAAGAAAATGAGTTCTTTTCCTTTTTTGTGCCAGTTGAAAGGCTGGTTGGCAAAATCTCCCCATTCACCAAAGTCACACCTGACAAAATCTTCAAGCTCGCGACCAGGATCAAAAAAGTGTTCAATTAAGCTATGTCTCTCATACCAGTCATAAACCAGGGCCTTTAAGACTTCTTCTGAAGGTTTTTTGCGCAGGTTATGAATACTTGAAACTTCCTCTTCGCCAGCCACCGCCTGGGTTTCCGGGTGTCTTATACTTTTATGATAGGCTTCAAAGCGACGGGTAAGGACGTTGGTGTAATTGTGGGTATTTTCAAGGCTAGACCACTCTATTATTTGACCACCGTAAGAGGGCTTAAAAATAACAGCCGCCTTAGGTGAAAAACAGCAAATTTCTTCCTGCCCGTCATAATCAATATCACAGATTTCTATCTCTTCTTTTTGTTTGGATCTAAGCTTAGATTCCGCAGATAAGAGCTTTTGCCACACTGCCTGACGCAAATGAGGGAGATATAGGCCCCCAAAAATACCATGCCAATAAGCATCGTTACACTGTGAGGCCAGTAAATCAAGCCGGGCTTCTGGCTCAAGGTGTCTGCGGGAAAGCTCGCTTACTTTAAGCATTCTTTTGTGGAGCAAGTTTGATTCCGGATACTTTATAAAAAAGTTGCGCCAGTGCCCGCCCCTTATAAAGGCCAAAAACCTGCTTTTATCCGGCTTAAGGCGGTTTATAAGCTCTTCAAGCTCAAGTATGCGTTTAGCCGGAAGGGCCCACTCTTCCATTTCCGCATAAGAAGCTGTGGGGAGATAAGCTAACCCATTTGGGGTAATCTTTTCCAGGGCCTGAGCGTAAGTTAAAAGTTCAATTTTTCCTTTTTCAAGCCACTGGCCCATGGTTTCCAAAAATTTCTTAAGCCATCCTTCTTCAAAAACCCACTTTTTAGTGCCAGGCCATACACCGAATTTCTCGCCATCGTCAAAATAAATAGCCAGGCGCCCACCTCTAAAAGATATGTCCTCAAGATAACGACCAAGCCTTTCCACCGGCCAGAATGGAATGGCGTAACGAAGTGTTTCGTCTATGGGAAAAACAGCAAGTTTTTGGCCCTCAGCTTCGGTAAGATAGTAGCCATAAAGCTCATTTTTTTCAAAACCTGACACCAGAAAATGGCGGTCATCAACCACCACGTATTTGATCCCCAACAAAGCCAGGTCTTCTACCAGTGCCTGGTCCCACACACGTTCCGTAAGCCAGAGGCCTACCGGGTTCTGGCCAAAGTGCTTTTTGAGGTAGTCTTTATGGCGCAAAATTTGTTCTTTGCGGTCTTCCCTGGGGATGACGGCCAAAATGGGTTCAAAAAAACCGCCGGTTACCGGCTCTATTTGGCCTCTATCAATAAGCTTACCCAAAAGTTCAAAGGTTTTAGGGTGATTGTCTTCCCACCATTTGAGTAAAATTCCGCTGGCGTGAAGACTTAGACGAAAAAAAGGATATTGAGCCAATATTTTAAGAAACGGATAATAGCTTTCTTCTGTAAGCCGCTTTATTACTGAATCAAAGTTTCCCAGGGGCTGATGGTTATGAACCCCAAAAACAAAGGGTAATTTCATTTAAGGCCTCCTATGTACGAGGAATTTCTAACATGCGGGCTACAGCCCTATAAGCTTTCACTCGCACGTCTTCAGGCACCTTTACTGTGGGAGACAATGTTTCAAGCGACTTTTTCAAGTCCTCAAGAGAAATAATCTTCATGGCCTTACAAAGCATTTTCTCCGAAGCCGGATAAAACTCTTTATCAGGATTTTGTTTTTTCAGCGGATAAATGAGCCCCACTTCTGTGCCCACAATAAACTCTCTGGCTTGAGATTCACGGGCATAACGGAGCATACCGCTGGTTGACCTCACCACGTCGGCCAGGTCAATCACCTCTGGCCGACACTCAGGATGCGCCATGAAAACTGCTTCAGGATGTGCCTTGCGGGCCTTTTCAACATCTTCCACCGTTAAAACATCATGAAACGGGCAAAAGCCCTCAAAATAATGAATTTTTTTATCCTTAAAAAAACGCTGCGTATAACGGGCTAAATTCATGTCAGGGATAAAAATTATTTCTTTTTCAGGTAAGGCCCTGACCACATTGACGGCGTTGGCCGAAGTACAGCAGATATCAGAAACAGCTTTTATTTCTACGTAAGAATTGACATAAGTTACTACCGGGGCTCCGGGATACCTGGCCTTTAGCTCTTCTACGTCTTCCACCGCTATCATATCAGCCATTTCACAACCTGCTTCCAGACGTGGAAAAACCACCAGTTTATCTGGTGAAACAATGGCCGCTGTTTCAGCCATAAAACGGACTCCACAAAAGACAATGACTTCCGCGTCCGTTTTAGCGGCTTTAAGGGAAAGCTCAAGAGAATCTCCTGTAAGGTCTGCCACTTCCTGAATTTCTGGAGGTTGGTAATTGTGAGCCAGAATAATGGCTTTGCGTTCTCTAGCAAGTTCTCTAATTTCCTGTTGTAGTTCACTTAATGGCTTACCCATAAAAACTCACCTCTCTCTTATTATCTCAACGTTTTCTGGAGGTTTAAAGCTAAAAATAGATGACTTTATATCCACATTTCGCTTAATATTGAAAAACTTTATTTTGGTTAGATTTTCTAAGGCATCCCAAAACCATATTTCCTTGATGGCCCCGGTTTCAGAATAAACGATTAGCCTAATCTTCTGAACCTGAGCATTTTTATCCTTTGGGAACAAACTTAGAGCCACTTCTTTTTGGGATAATTGCTCAAGGGGACCAAAGTTAAAATCTTTAAAAAGATTGCCCTGGCCTGTAAGAAAATCTAAGGTGGCTTTTGACGGAAAGGCATGTTCCAGAGAAAAAACCATCACCTGCTTATCTTTCGGGCTGTAAACATAAATCCCTTTGCCATCTATAATGATAAGAAGTTCTTCTGGCCACTGGTATTCCCAGCGCATAAGGGCTGGTTTTTTGTAAAACACCCTGCCCTTGGATATTTTCACCTGATTGCCTCTTTTAAAATAGACTTCCTGTTCAAATTCTCCGGTAAAGCTTTGGGTTGCCTGATAATAAGCCTGAACACGTTTGGCTATGTCTTCTGCCGAACTGGCAGCTATAAGAGGCTTACTTATCAGGACGCAAAAGAACAGGACGAGGACGCACACCATCTGACGGTCCAACGATTCCCTCCTTTTCCATTCTTTCTATCATACGGGCGGCCCGGTTGTAGCCCACCCGAAGACGCCGCTGCAGCATAGAAATAGAAGCCTGGCCGGTTTGCACCACTATTTGCACGGCTTGTTCGTAAAGCTCGTCAACTTCATTATCAGCAAAGTCTTTGTCTCCTTCTTCAGCCACAGAAAATTCTATTTCGTAGTTTGGTTCCCCTTGGGACTGCAAAAATTCTACCACCTTTTTAACTTCCTCTTCACTGATAAAAGCCCCGTGAATACGTTTTAGCTTGGATGTTCCGGGCGGTAGAAAGAGCATATCTCCGGCGCCAAGGAGCCTTTCAGCTCCGCCGGTATCAAGGATAGTGCGAGAATCTGTACGCGAAGACACCTGAAAAGAAATCCTGGCCGGAAAGTTTGCTTTAATAATCCCGGTTAATACATCTACCGAAGGACGCTGGGTGGCCAGGAGCAGATGAATTCCCGAGGCCCTTGCCATCTGAGCCAGCCTGGTAAGGGACATTTCCACCTCTTTTGAAGAAACTACCATAAGGTCTGCCAGCTCATCTACCACTATGACAATGTAGGGAAGCTTTTCTTCAGCCTGGGCATTATAAGAATCAAGGTTTCTGGCCCGGGCCTCTTCAAGTAACTGATAGCGTCTTTCCATCTCTGACACCGCCCATTTTAAGGCCAGCGTGGCGGTTTTTGGCTCAAGGAGTACCGGATGTAAAAGATGGGGAATACCGTCATAGACTGAAAGCTCAATGCGTTTGGGGTCTATCAGAAGCAAGCGCACTTCCTCTGGGGTGGCTTTAAAAAGAAGGCTCATGAGCATAGCATGCAGGCAAACACTTTTTCCCGTTCCCGTGGCCCCAGCAATAAGAAGATGAGGCATTTTAGCAAGGTCTGTAACCACTGGCCGACCGGAAATGTCTTTGCCTAAAGCCAGGGTCAACCTTGACTTGGCCTGGCGATAAGGTTCGCTGGCAAGAATTTCTTTAAGATAAACGATTTCCCGTTCTCTATTGGCTACTTCTATCCCTACTGCTGACTTTCCTGGTATGGGAGCCACAATGCGAACGCTTGCAGCTTTAAGCCCCAGAGCCAGGTCGTCGGCCAGCGAGGCAATCTTATTAATTTTAATACCCGGAGCTGGCTCATACTCATAAACAGTGATTACCGGGCCTGGACAAATTTCTGTAACCCTTCCTCTCACACCAAAGTCTTCTAACTTCTGTTCAAGAAGCTTGGCCCGGGCCAAAAGTTCTTCTTTGCTTTCGCGTTTAACCTGAGGCGGCGGGTCTTTTAAAAGGCTTAATGGTGGCTTTTTAAATTTTCTATCAGAAACCGGCAACTTTGAAGGGCTTACTTTTTCAGGGGTATAGAGGTCTTCTTCAGGCTCAGGATATATTTCCTGTGATACTGGAATCTGAGGCTCTAAAGCCGGTACCAGTTCAGTAGATTCTTGTTTTATCGGCTCAAAGGTCTCTTTAGTGCTAGCTTTAACCCTTTTAACCTTTGTACCTAAAAAGACCATAAACTCTTTTATACGCCCCAGAAGTTCTTTAGGTGAAAAACCAGAAATTAAAGAAAGAGCCACTAACTGGAATAAAATTATGATGATAAATAGCCCTGGCTTGCCTAAAAGAGCTATGAGTTGACGGCCTAAAATTCCCAGAAGGCCTCCATTTAACGGGTAAGGCCCTATTTCACCCTGGAGATTAGCCAAGGGCTCTAGAAAAGAAACAGAGCTAACAAAAAGAATGGCTGCCAGTAAAAGCCTTAAGCCAATTTTTTGTCCACTAAAGAGCCATACCCCTGCAAGTATTAGAAAGATAGGAATAAACCAGGCCCCTATACCGGCTAGATCAAACAAAAAAGCCGCCAGATAAGCCCCTATAAGTCCGGTAAAATTTTTGACCTCAAAAGCCCCCACTCGCCCCAAACCAGGATCATCTGGACGATAGCCTACTAAAGCCAAAAAAATAAAAATTCCCAGGGCAAGTAAAATTATGCCTATAATTTCGTGGCGGAAACGATTAAACATCACTTTTAAAGGTTTCCTTCTTTCTTGAGAAAAGCTAATCCTTGAGAAATAAGCCTTGGCCAGCTCAGTTTCTTTAATATCGGCCATATCTCCTTATCAGAGACAGCTGAAAACCGGGCCAGCAATAGAAGGGAAGGACTATCTTTTAAAAAAACCGCTACAAACCCCTTTTTTTCCTTGGGAGCATAACTTATTAAGGCCTGATAACCGTCTATCTGGCGATACTTTAGAATAAAATCAGAGGTCTCTACCTCAAGTCGCCCCTTTAAGGCCTGGGCAAGCTTTTCTCCCTGCGTTCCACCGGCAAAGAGCACTTCCAGTCTGGCCCCATCTCCTCTTTCATAAAAACGACGGATATAAAAGGCCTTTTGCTCGCCGCCTGCATATTTTAAGTAGTGGGGTTCTGAGGCCTTCCAGCCGGGAATATCCTTTAAAAAGGAAAGTTCTTCTTTAGAAGCTAGCACTTCCAGGGGCAATAAACAAACTACCAAAAAAGTTACAATGGCCAAAAGCTTCTTCATAGGAACCCTCTCCAAGACTTTTTCTAAAGATACCATGAATATAACTTTTTCAAAAAACGAAAGTTTTATTCTCAAAAATACCTTAATTTATCCCTGAGACTACTTCGCCTGTCCCGAGCAAGAGCGAAGGATCTCCTCGCCGTGACAGACCGGGGCTGTCATTGCGAGCGAAGTAATCTGATAATTCCTGAGACTGCTTCGTCGCGCTTGCGCACTCCTCGCAGTGACAGGTAAAGATGTCATTGCGAACCACGTTCCCCTTCTCGTCATTGCGAACCACGAAGTGGCGAAGCAATCTCTTCGCGAGGCGAAGCAGTCGCCGTGGCGATACAATCTGATGTTTTTAAAATTCCAGAAAGTCTTTCTATCAGCGGTGGAATTTGTCCAGCTGGAGGAAACTAATCTGGAATCTGGAGATCCTGTGGATATTAGGCGGGTAATGTACACGACCAATATTATAGAGAGCGTAAATAGCAAATTTTGGAAGGCTAAAACGGGAAGGAGAGGATCAAGGGCTGGCCTCAGATATATGGTCAGATAGCCATTCTCTTTGAGGGCTGGTAATAATAGAATTTACACAAGTAGGTGGACAGTCCCTTTAAGAGTAGATAACAGCCAGGGCTGGATGACGCTCAAATTTACGATCTATCCTTTTCCATTTCATATAAAAGTTTATGTTCCTTTTCACGAAGGTACTCTTCCAATTCTGAAGAGGCAATAACAGAAAACTTTATAGGATGATGAGGTGAAAGTCCGGCTGTTTTCCGAATAAGCTCTTCTATTTCTCTTTCTTTTTGAGAGGGTTTTTTAGGAAAGGCTAAAAGTAGATGCATTTTGTTGGCTACTTCCCGCTTTTCACCTGCTAGTTCGTCTAGTAAGTATACTTTGGCTTCTTTAAAATGTTTTCTTATAGCGGCTAAAATAGGTGGAATATTTTTTATAAAATTGTCCAAAAATTCTTCTCTTTCTTGTAGCTTTCGGTCAATAAATTTGGCCAAGTGTTTTTTGGTAGTTAAACGATATATGAACTCAAATATAAAAGTGCCACCCAGAATCCAGGCTGAGGAATAAAGGGCCTGGGGAGAAGTCTTTAAGTTATAAATGATAAGGGCAGCAGCTGAAAAAAGACACCCTATAGCCCCTATGCCAGCTAAAAAACGATTGGCACCAGTTTTCCGGGAAAGTCTAAAATTGGAAAAATTTACTGCGCTGAATACTAATAAGAATCCCAGGCTTCCGGCTACAGAAATGTTTTTTAGGTCAAAGGAAAGAGCAGCTACTATGGTTAAAGCTGAGATAATTAAAAGGCCTTCGTAAGCACCTTTCCAGATATGCTTACCAAAAAACTGGGGTAATTCACCATATTTTGCTACTAGATAACTGACCCTGGCTGTTCCATAAAGGGTGGCATTAATAGCTGAGGCGGTAGAAGCCAGGGCAGCTATGGCAATTAGAATAAAACCCAGTCTTCCTAAAAAAGGCTTAGCTGCTTCGGCAAGGACATAATCTTTGGCCTTGATTACTTCTGAAGGGTCTAAATTCCCTACTGTTACTAGGGCTACCAGAATATAAATAGCCATTACCGAAATAACAGCGGCATAAAAAGCGAGTGGTAAAACCTTATCAGGTTCTTCTACATCTTGAGCAGTATTGGCTATAAGTTCAAAGCCTTCATAAGCCAGAAAAATGATGAGGCCACCAGTTAAAATGTTTAAAAGGTGAGGATAAGTTTCAGGAGAAAGCTTTGCGGGATCAATGGTGAAAAATCCCAGGACCGAAAAAAAGATAAGGATAAAGACTTTGAAGGCTACCATTAAGTCTTCAGCCTTGCCTACAATGTAGGCCCCCAACAGATTTAAAACCGTGAAGAATAGAATTACAGCTAAGGTAAGTAGCTTTTTAAGCCATATAGTTTCAACACCTGCTATAAGTACTGCTCCATAACTGCCAAAGGCGTAAGAATAAAGAGAGAGCATAATAATATAACTTGCGAGCAAAAGGGTATTGAGCCAGGCAGCTAAAATTCCTGCTCCAAACCCCTGCACTATAAATTCTATGGTTCCTCCCTCACTGGGATAACGTACCGAGAGTTTAGCATAAGAATAAGCTGTTATGAGAGCTAGAAGACCTGCAAAAAGAAAGGCGAGAGGTGCCGCCCCTTTAGCTAAAAGGATAGTAAGGCCGAGGACGGCAAAAATGCCCCCTCCGATCATGCCACCAACGCCGATGGAATAGGCCTCCCAAAAACCTATTTTTTTGCTATGCATATTTTTCTCCTCAAGTTTTTCTTGAAAAATAAGTTTTAAAAATGGAAAGTTAAGTAGCTAAAATAAGGCTTGACTTTACCGAGAAATACTTTCTTTTACTTCTTCCAAAAAGGGCGCTTTTTCCGGGAGTTTAAAAGGTTTGTCCACGTAAAGCCAGAAAGAAGTTCTTAGAAATAAGGGATAATTAGAGTTCCCTATCCTATGTTTTCCGTAAGGGACTTTGGCTGTGATAAGCCACCACCCCTCTTGAGGAAAGCCCACGGTGAATTCGCCATTTTCATCAGTATAAAGAGAAAGGTACATGCGTGGGTTGTCTCTTTTGCCAAATGTATCCTGGGGAAGTTTATCAGGAGAAAGATATATACCGTTGAAACGAACCATCTGTACAAAAACTTTAGGAGCAGGTTTCCCTTCAAATAAGACCTGTCCTTTAAAGACATTGCCAACGACTAACCCGTATGGACGAGTCATAGGAATTATTTCAAACTTTTGTTCAAGGATTTGCCCCCAGCCTTTTTCTTTTTCCACGTGTAGGGGAACTTTTACTATTTCCTGCCAGACTTCTCCGATAGCAGGCATAAGCGTTGGTTGGGTAACGAATAAGAGATAGTGATCTCCTGCCATAGTGGGAACATATTTGATTTTCCAGGCGTAGCGTTTTTTGCCCGTGGCGAAATCTTTAAACATTGTCCTTACAAAGGCTAAAGATTCTGTTTTTTTATCTGGCCTAAAGACTTTACCCTGAGGAGCTTTGAGGTCATAAACTATCCCCTGAAAAGGTTCTGTCCGCAGGACAAAAAATTGTGTTTCTTGCCCTTTTAAAGCGTAGCCCTGCCTTTTTGGGTCAAATATCGTAAGAAAATAGCCCCAACTTAGGGTTACCCACGAAAATACAAAAAATATAAAAACTAAGACTATACACCTGCGCATTATTTTTCTCCTTGTGTTTCGTTATATTTAAACGGCTGAACCAACAATTTTCTTAAAGATTAAATCATGTAGGACTGGCCGAAAAATTTTGAGTTTGTTGGGATGGCGGTGGGGATGTACTCGATTGCTTAAAAGAAGGATAATCAACTCGTTTTCATGGTCAATCCAGAAGGAAGTCCCGGTAAAACCAAGGTGCCCTAATGCTTTTCTGGACATAAGTCCTCCAGCGCTTGAGTTTTTAGGGCTTGGGCGGTCAAAGCCCAGGGCCCAGGTACCAGCCTCAGAACGCCAGTCCCAGAAAAGAGAGATTACTTCTCGAGTTAAGAAATTACATGTTTCCTGACCAAGATAAACCTTTAGCAAGAGAACCAAAAGTTTTAAAACTTCTTCGGCCTGTCCAAAAAGCCCGGCATGCCCGGCCACTCCTCCCAGCACCCAGGCGTTTTCGTCATGTACTTCGCCTTTTATGAGCTTTCCTCTCCAGGGGCAAAGTTCAGTGGCAGCCATAGCTTTCTGGCAAATACCTTTAACTTTTGGTTTGAAAAGAATTCTTCTAGAGGAAGGCCCGAGTATTTTAAGAGTTTCTTCAAAAAAGTCTTCAAGGGTTTTCCCGCTGGCTGTTTCTACAATTTTTCCAAGCAGGATAAAGCCCAGGTCGCTATATAGATGTTTTTTTCCGATCGGATAGGCCAGAGGTTCTTTTAGTATCCAGGTAATAATCAAGTCCTGGCGGTTTTCTGGGGGATAGGTGATAAGTTTTACGAAATAAGGCCTGTGAGAGGGAAGGCCAGCGCTATGATTCAATAAATTGGCAATGGTTATCTCTTCAAACCAGAACGGTACCGGGAAAAATTCTCCAAGTTTTTGACCAAGTTTTATTTTTTCTTCAGCTACAAGCCTCATCAGGCAAAGGCTAGTGGCCAGGGGTTTAGTGAGAGAAGCGAGGTCGTAATAAGTTTCAACGGTGGCTTTGCGAGGGACAGGCAAAATTTCTTGCCAGCCAAAAGCCTCAAGGTAAGTTTTTTCAGCATGCCATACCACCAGCACCGCGCCGGGAAAGACTTTTTCTTTTATCCCCCGGCGCATTATTTCGGTGATTTCGCGGGGGAAATGTTCAGGCATCTAGTTCGCGGCGGCTCTTTTTCTCAATTTGTGAAAGTAACTTTTCAAGCTCTTCAATAGTGAAAATGTATTCTTGATTGCAGAAATCGCAGGTTATACGGGCAGGTTCATTTTTTTTAATAAGCTCTTCTATTTCTTTGGGGCCAAGGGCAACTAGAGCTCTTTCCACCCGTTCACGAGAACAGCGACAACGGTAAGCAAGGGGTCGTTTTTCCAAAATTTCTACGTTATCTTTTCCAAAAATACGATAGAGTATCTCTTCGGGATTGAGTTTTTCTTCACGCAATAGACTGGTTACCGGTGGCAATTTTTTAAGCACTTCTTCAATGTTTGAAATCTGCTCTTCAGTGGCGGCGGGAAGGGTTTGAATGAGAAAGCCTCCAGCAGCCTTTACCTGGTTGTCAGTGTCCACAAAAACACCAAGCCCTACCGCTGAGGGAATTTGTTCAGAAACCGTGAGATAATAGCTTACATCCTCGGCAATTTCGCCAGAGATAAGCTTGGTAGAACCCTGGTAAGGCTCTTTTAATCCCAAATCCCGGGTTACCGAGATAAAGCCGTTTCTCCCTACGGCCTGGCCTACCAGGAGTTTGCCTTTCTGCGGGGTTAAATGGATATTTGGCTTTTGCACCAGACCACGCACATTTCCTTCGGCATCAGCCTCTGCAAGCACTTCGCCGATGGGGCCGCCGCCGTTTATCTGAATCATGACCCGGCCGGTTTTAAGGTCAAGGCCGAGAAGAGCTGCCGCGGTAAGGGCTCGGCCGAGAACCGCTGTAGCCGTAGGGGATGTGCGGTGAATCTTTCTTGCCTCTTCTACGATGTCTTTGGTGTCAGCGGCAAATATGCGAAAAGCTCCGTCTTTAGTCATACCACGCACGGCGTAGCTCATTAATCTTCCTCCTTTAAAGCCAAAAGGGTTAGCTCTTTAGAGCGATTGGTAGCCTCTTCTACCGCGTCCATCACCGTGGCCCTGAAGGCCCCTTCTTCCAGTGCCTTTAGGCCGCAGATAGTAGTTCCGCCAGGTGAAGTTACCATGCTTTTTATTTCGTAAGGGTTTTTGCCTGTCCCCTGCATTAATTTCAAAGTTCCTAATATCGTTTCCTGGGCAAGAATTTCTGCTACCTGGCGAGGAAGACCGACTTTTACTCCCGCGTCTATCAGGGCCTCTACAAAGGTAGCTATATAAGCAGGCCCACTTCCTGAAAGCCCGGTTACAGCGTCAAAATAGGCTTCTGGAAGTTCTACGGCTTTGCCAAAGGCCTCTAAAAATTTTCTGGTGAGCGTAAGGTCTTCTGATGTGGTATAACGGCCACCGGTAAATACTGATATACCTGCCTGCACCAGGGCGGGAGTATTGGGCATGACCCGAACAACCCTTGTTTTTTCCGGAAGACACTTCTCCAGTACAGCCAGAGGAATACCAGCGGCAATAGAAATAATTAAATGGCGTGAATAGTCCACGCAAAGGGTAATTTCTTTCAAAACTTCTTTGATAATCTGAGGTTTTACGGCAAGGATTATTAGGTCTGCCTTCTTCACCAGGGCACAGTTTTCAAAAAGGACTTTTATTCCCGGAAAAGTTTCTTCTAAATATTTGCGGCGCTGAGAGGAAGGCTCAGAAACAAGAATATTTTCTGGTAAGGTGGCGCCGGACTCAATAAGCCCTTTTATGATGGCTGCGGCCATCTGGCCTCCGCCTATAAAACCTATTTTGATGTCTTTAAAAGCCATAGGCCCTCCCGGTGTTTTGTGTTATTTCTTATCACTTTAAATAACCTTTGTTAATAACTAAAAAATTAAGGCGTGGAGGACAAAATGGCCAAAAAGCCCTGGGGAGGACGGTTTTCTGAAGAAACAGATAAACTTGTAGAGGAATTTACCGCTTCAGTTCACTATGATAAAAGACTTGCCCTTTACGATATTCGTGGAAGCATAGCCCACGCCAGGATGCTGGGAAAAACCGGGATCATTCCGAAAGAAGACGCTGAAAAAATCATCTCTGGCCTAAAAGAGATAGAAAAAGAGATAAAAGAAGGCCGCTTCAAATGGCGTAAAGACTTAGAAGACGTGCACATGAATATTGAGGCTGCTCTTTATGAAAAGGTTGGCCCGGTGGCCGGAAAACTTCATACGGCCCGTAGCCGAAATGACCAGGTGGCCACAGACGTAAGGCTTTTTCTGCGCGACGTTATAGACGAGACTCTGAGGCGCCTCAAAGAATTAAGAAAGGCCCTAGTGGTTAAGGCCAAAGAAAATCTGGAAGTGATTCTTCCTGGCTTTACCCATCTTCAGCACGCTCAGCCGGTGCTTTTGGCTCATCATTTCATGGCTTATTACGAGATGTTTACCCGTGATGCCAGACGTTTTGAATTCGTCCGCGAAGAGACCAATATTTGCCCGCTAGGTAGCGCTGCCCTGGCTGGAACTCCTTTTCCGGTGGACCGCGAAATGGTAGCTAAGGAACTTGGCTTTAAAGGTGTTACCAGAAATAGTATGGACGCTGTTTCAGATAGGGATTTTATTGTCTCTTTTCTGGCCGCGGCGTCGCTGGTCTTTGTTCATCTTTCGCGCCTTTCCGAAGAACTAATCCTCTGGATAAGTCCGGAGTTCGGCTTCATAGACCTTCCTGATAAACTGTGTACCGGTAGCTCTATCATGCCCCAGAAAAAAAATCCCGACGTGGCAGAGCTTATCAGAGGTAAAACTGGCCGCATTTTTGGGAATCTTTTCACCCTTTTGACTGTACTTAAAGGCCTTCCCATGACTTATAACCGTGACCTTCAGGAAGACAAAGAACCCCTTTTTGACACGATAGATACCCTTTTGCCCTCCCTTACTCTGGCCAGAGAACTTATAGCCGGCCTTAAAGTCAACCAGGAACGAATGCGCAAGGCCTGTGAGCAGGGGCATCTTACCGCAACAGACTTGGCCGATTATCTGGTTACAAAAGGCCTTCCCTTTCGGGAAGCCCATCACATAGTAGGTCGTCTGGTGGCTTACTGTGAGGAAAAAGGTCTGAAACTCTGGGAGTTGCCCATTGAAAAGCTAAAGGAATTTTCAACGTTAATTGAAGAAGACGTTTACGAGTGGCTTACCCTTGAAGGTTCGGTAGCCAGGCGTAAAGTAGTGGGTGGTACGGCTCCTGAGCAGGTGAAAAAGGCCATTTCTCAGGCGGAAAAAGAACTGGAGGCTTAAGAAATGATAAAGGCAGTTCGCGGGTTTAAAGACATTTTGCCTGGAGAAACAGAAAAGTGGGTCTATCTAGAAGGGTTGGCCAGACGTTTTTTTAACGCCTATGGTTTTCGCGAGATAAGAACTCCAATTCTTGAAAAGACCGAGCTTTTTGCCCGAAGTATTGGTGAGGCCACCGATATTGTGGAAAAAGAGATGTACACCTTTCTTGACCGCAATAAAGAAAGTGTGACTTTGCGCCCTGAAGCCACGGCAGGTATATGCCGGGCAGTTATTGAACACGGCTTATACGCCAAAGCCAAAGTACTCAAGCTTTTCACCATGGGGCCGATGTTTCGCCATGAGCGCCCGCAAAAAGGCCGCCTGCGGCAGTTCCACCAATTTAACGCCGAGGTCTTTGGAAGCCACGCTCCAGGGACTGATGCCGAAGTTATCGCCCTGGCCATGGATATTCTTCAAGCAGGAGGGGCCAAAGACCTGCGCCTTGAGATAAACTCTTTGGGTTGTCCTGAGTGCCGTCCTGCCTTTAGAGAAAATTTAAGGCAATTTTTAAGGAAGAATGCCGACAAACTCTGTGAAGACTGTAAGCGGCGCACAGAAAGAAATCCACTCCGGGCCCTTGACTGCAAGAAAGAGACCTGCCAGGCGGTTTATGAAAATGCTCCCCTGATAGAAGAATTCTGGTGTGAAGAATGCCGCAAGCATTTTGCCAAAGTTTTAGAAGAGCTAGGCCTTTTGGGGCTAGAGTTTGTCAAAAATCCACGGCTGGTGCGCGGCCTTGATTATTATGTGCGCACTACCTTTGAGATTAAGGCCCAGGGGCTTGGGGCCCAGGATACCGTGGCGGCAGGAGGCCGTTATGATGGCTTGCTTAAAGCCCTGGGAGGCCCGGATATCCCGGGCGTGGGCTTTGCTATCGGGGTAGAGAGGTTTCTCCTTGTGGCTGACTTGCCGGCTAACCTTGAGCCTCGTTTAGACCTTTTTGTGGCGGCCCTGGGAGAAGAGGCCAAGAAACAGGTTTTACCCCTGGTAAGATCTTTACGTAATAAAAGTATTTCAGTTGACCTTGACCATGAAGGAAGAAGCTTAAAGGCCCAGTTAAAAGTAGCCAATCGCCTTAAGGCCCGCTATGCCCTCATTTTAGGGGAGAACGAACTCAAAGAGGGTGTAGCCCTTCTCAGGGATATGGAGACCGGCGAGCAGGAATCAATCTCCTTATCCGAGTTGGAAAAAGAACTAATAAAACGCTTGTCGTAATGGGGCTTTATGAACTGGTAGTAATTTTTGTAGCCGCCTTTATTTATGGCGTGGCAGGCTTTGCTTTTGCCCTTCTGGCTGTGCCACTTCTTTCTTTCACCTGGCCTTTAAAACGCATAGTGCCGCTGGTAGCCCTACTGGCCACTTCTTTAAACGGGCTCATGTTATTCAAAATGAGGAAGAGTTTTACTTTTAAGCGCGTTTTGCCACTGCTAATAGGTGGTTTACCTGGTGTTTTGGTGGGTGCTTATTTTTTGCGGCATATAAATGACGCGTTTTTGCGGGTTGTTTTGGGAATAGTGCTGGTTTTTTACGGCCTCTGGGGGCTTAAGAACCCCAAAAGACCTTTTGTTATTGGCGATAACTGGGGTTATCTTTTCGGGTTTCTGGCAGGTTTTCTTGGCGGGGCTTTAAACACTCCAGGGCCTCCAGTGATAATTTATCTTACTCTCAAAGATTGGGGAAAGGACGAAATTAAAAGCACTCTCCAGGGTTTTTTCTTTTTGTTGGCCATTTTTGTTATATTTTCTCACTGGCGCCTGGGGCTTATTACTTCAGAGGTTTTGAAGAACTACCTGATGGCTTTTCCTATTATTCTTTTTGGGCTTTTTTTAGGTCACCGCCTTTATGGCCGATTAAGTTTGAAGATATACCAGAAAATACTTTATAGCCTTTTAGTGATGATGGGGCTTTTGTCTTTCCCGTGGAAAATTGGAGGCTAATATGGAAAAAAGAAAAAGCGAGCGGGTAAAACATGTCTTTCGTGTTGATTATAGCACCCCTGAGGCCCTTTTTAACGAATTTGCCGAAAATTTAAGTGAAGGCGGCATCTTTATTAAGACCGAAAATCCTTTAGATGTAGGAACCGAGATAACCATTGAATTTAAATTACCCTTTCTGGAAGAGCCTATCAGAGTTAAAGGGCAGGTAGAATGGCATACCAACCTTCAAGGAGTAAACAAAAATCCACCAGGCATGGGAGTGAGTTTTCAAGGCCTTTCCAACGAAGATAAAGAAAAAATCAATAAAGTTGTTAGAAAGTTAAAAGCTTTTTAGGCTTTTTTGCTCCTATTTTCTCTGTTTCCCTTTTTTAATTGCTCATATTTGAAAATTGACTCTTTGGTCCCTCTGTGCTAAGGAAAAGTCGTTTATGAAAGAGGGGATGCGTTATTTTTTAAGCCTGCTGGGTGATTTTTTAACCGTTGGCCTGGCTGTAGGAGGTTCAGTGGCAGCAGGAGTAATTACCGGCTGGTTTATAGATGAGAAAATTTTTAATGGTAAGACTTCGCCGTGGTTTACTATAATTTGTGCGGCCTTTGGTATTGCCGGCGGAATTAAAAACATTTTCGTTATGACCAGAAGAAGATTCAAAAACGAAAAAAAATGATAAGGCTTAAGACAAACGAAGAATTTTTAAAACGTTTTAAAATATGGACTTGCTTTTTATTGTTAGGGATAGCGGTTTTGTTCTATATGGTGACCGCTTCCTGGGCAGAGGGGCTTAGTGTGCTGGTAGGGGGAGCTATAGCCCTTTTAAATTTTCAGTCCCTTCATAAGGACGTAAAATCTATTGCTCAAAGTGTGGCCTCAGGCCATCAGACGGCCTCGCGGGCTACTCGTGTATATCTTTTCAAATACTATCTCAGGCTGATAGCCACCGCGATTGTGTTATTTTTTGTGATAAAAGTCCAAATTATTAAGCCTTTACCGTTTATAGTGGGTATTTCGGTTATTATCATGAATATTCTACTTTGCTTTTTTAGGGAAATAGGGCGTAATTTCTGGCTAAAATTTAAGGAGGGCTAGGTTATGGAACATCCGTTACTGTTCCTGTGTTTTCTATTAGAGCTTCTGGGTATTCCTTCAGGCTGGCATTATTATGAACATGCTGAACAATACGGTATTCTTGCGCAAATCTTTGCGCCTCACATGGTTCACAGCTATTTTGTCTGTATTTTGATAATAGTCCTTATTATTGCCGGGCTTAAAAAACGGGAGTTTATTCCTAAAGGGGCCCAGAACTTCTGGGAATTCGTGCTGGAATCCCTTTATGATTACACCAAAAGCAATGTTCCTTCCTCTGGAAAGCTTAACCTTGTTCCTTACGTCTTCCCGTTGATTGTCTGTTTTGCCGTCTATATTCTTTTCTGTAACTACATAGGGATTGTCCCTGGTTTTATGGCTCCAACTGCCAATATCAATGTTACCCTGGGTTTAACTTTGATTACTATTGTCTATTATCACTTTTTAGGGCTTCGTTTTCAGGGGCTTAAGTATTTCAAACAGTTTCTAGGGCCAATTCCTTATTTAATTCCTCTAATTGCCCCGGCGGAAATCTTTGGCCACATTGGTCGAGTTATTTCTCTTTCCGTACGACTTTTTGCCAACATGATGGCTAAGGAACTTTTAATTGGAATATTGCTCTTTTTGGCCGGTCCATTTTTTGCACCGCTTCCAATTCTTTTGCTTGGTGTATTGGTGGCCTTTATCCAGATGCTCATTTTTATAACGCTTTCTCTAGCATATTTTGCCGGAGCTGTTGAGGAGCATCACTAAGAAGGGTAGGGGTGCGGAGAGGCCCTTTGCATCCCACAAACAGGAAAAATATATAAAATTATTTAAGGAGGGAGTAGGTTATGAAAAAGGTTTTGAGTCTTGCGGTTCTTTTCCTTCTTACCGGAGTAGCTATGGCTTTTGCTGCTGAAGGTACTCAGGCTGCTCTTGGTAATGGCTTTTTAGGGATGGTAGTTCTTGGTTCTTGCTTGGGTATCGGTGTTGCTGCTAGTGGTTGTGGTGTTGGCATGGGGCACTGCGTACGTGGTGCTTGTGAAGGTATTGCTCGTAACCCTGAGCTTTCTGGTAAGCTCACCGTTACCATGATTTTGGGTCTCGCTTTTATCGAAGCTTTGACCCTTTATGCTCTCGTGTTGAGCTTTTACCTCGTATTCGCTAAGCTCCCTGGTTACATGGCGCTCATTGGCGCTTAATCAGACTACCTAATAGTTGAGTTTAAAGCCGTGGGGGGAAGACCTTCACGGCTTTTTTGTTTCGTTATAATAGATATAGTTCACTTAATGCTACTTTTGTCTTCTTTTTTGGAAAAATTTTCTTAAAGTTTATTCTTGCTTCGTTTATGAATTTTTTTGAGCCTATAATGAGGCTTTCTGTAAAATAACGTATCCTATAATTAAATTTTTTGGTGTCACTGAGTCTTTTTGTTTTGTCCAGGCCGCCTTTCCCATAAACAAACTCTTGCAAAAGTTTAAGCCTCTCTTTCTCCGTCTTCTTTTCCCAACTGGCAAGCCCGAAATTAAGCGAAAGGAAGTTTTCGCCTGTCCCTTTTCTTGCCCTGTATCCCAGCGAACACCAGCGGTAGTCCTCCGGCTTCTCCACTATCCCCGCCCGCACCGGGTTAAGTTCTATGTAAGCCAGGCAATTGAGCAAAGCCTCACCGGTTTCTACTATTACGGACTTGAACCTGTCAGCCCAGAAATAGCCCTTTCTTTCAACACGCTTGTTGTACCAGCGAGAGAAGCGCTGTTTTATCTCCTGCACATAGCGAGAAAGATTCCCTAGCCTTGCCCGCCACTTCTTGATTAGCTCTTCGTAAAAGAAGATTTTGCGCTTCTGGCCGTAGTAAAGCCTGATGCGCTGTTTTACTTCTTCGTCGGAGAACTGGTTTTCAGGGAGCATGCGGCAGAGAAGGTGAAAGTGATTGCCCATAATGGCGAAGCCATAGACTTCCACGAAATAGACCTGAGAGAGCCAGCGGATGAGGTGGAGCAGGTGGTCTTTTTCTTCAAGGCCGAGGACGTTGTGGCCAGGCAGAGCGGTGCGGGAAATGACGTGATAAGCGGCTTTGGGATCACTGATAAGTAAGCGAGGAATTCTTGGCATAACAAACCCTCCTACTAAAATTTTTCACCTGTCCCTTTATCTAACATCGTACATGTTTGATCAGGGCTTGAATTTTTTCGCCTGTCCCTTTTTAATTTTTGAACTTGACGCCTTGACGCTGATATCATACGAAGATACAAATATGGATATGATTCCCTTAAAGAAATGTTTTCCTATTTTATTCGTTCTTTTTCTTCTTTCTGGCTGTGTTGCTCAGCAACAAGACATTCAGGTGTTAAACGCCCAAATTTATAATCTTGATTCTCGGCTAGATTCTCTTGAATCTCGCCTGTCAGCCCTGGAAAAGGAGGTAGCTCGTCTAAGCAAAAGCCAGGCTTCCTGGCAAAAGAAAGCTGAAAAGCTTTCCATTGAAAGGCAGGAAGAACTTGCTAAACGCCAGGCTGAATTGAGTACCGAGATAGATAGACTTCAGGCTGAGCAACTCCGTCTTAGTGGCCAAATAGAGCAACTTCTTTATTTGCAGCAGCAAGATCGAGAAAATTTACATGAATTTCAAAACAAAATTCTGGCCAGGCTTCAAAAACTGGAAGAAAAGCTTTCTGCCACTCCTGCGAGAACTTCAAAAAAGTCCCAAAAACCAAAGTCTGCCTCCCAAGAAGATTTGTATCAAAAGGGCTTAAACCTTTTTAAAAAGCGTTTATACGAAGAGGCCCAGGCTGCCTTTGAAGAATACCTCAAAAAATATCCCAAAGGCAAAAGAGCGCCTAATGCCCTTTTCTGGATAGGTGAATGCCTTTATCAGCGTAAGCTTTACGAAGAGGCTATTTTGCAGTATCAAAAAGTAATAGACGAATATCCTAAAAGTCCTAAGGTTCCTGCTGCTCTTCTGAAACAGGGCCTTGCTTTCTTGCGCCTAGGGGATACCGAAGCGGCTGCTATAGTATTTAAAAAGCTGGTAAGACAATACCCTCGTACTGAACAAGCTCGTATAGCCAGGAAATACCTTGCAAAACTTGGTAAAAAATAAAATACAAATCGCCATTTTTCTTCTTCTTTTTTTCTTTTTATCCCAATCTTTTGTTTGGGCAGCTATAAAAGTAGGCGTTGTACTTCCCTTATCAGGCAAACACTATATCCTGGGCCAACAACTTAAATACTGGTTAGAAGAGCTAAACTACAATCTTGTTCGTCAAAATATTTATTTAGACCTTATCTTTCTGGATTCTAAAGGTAAACCTTCTCATATTAAAAAAGTAGTAGAACAAGCTGTTTGGGAAAAGGTGGACGTGATAATCGGGCCAGTAGTTCCTGGTTGTGCGGAGCCTCTGGTTAGGGAAGCTCGTCTTTATGGAATCCCAGTCATTGTCACTTCAGGAGAAATTAATCCCATTAAATATTTAAGAACCCCTCCTGGCCCGGTTTTTAGAACGGGAATTTCTACCCGTGTGGCGGTAAAGGCCCTTTACCGTTGTCTAAAAAAAAGGGGTGTCCAAAAAATAGGTCTTCTTTTAACGCGAGACCCTTTAGGGCGTGAAGGAGAAAAATGGCTTTACGCCTATGCCACAGAATATGCCTTAAAGATTGCTAAAAAACGTTATTTTGGCCTTTATGATACTGATATTACGCCCCACCTTGAGGACATGCTTGATTGTGAAGCTATAATTTGCTGGGCTCCTCCTGAATCAAGTCTCAGAGTGGCAAAAAATATACGTAGAAGCAGTTACGCCTTACCAGTTTATTTTTCCCATATGTTAGCTGATGGGTATTTTATTAGAACAAATTTTTTTATTTTACCCTTTGTGGGGCCAGGCTTTTTCTATCAAGGGAAAAATTTCCCCGGGGATAAAACCTTATTAAACATTTGGCTTGTCTATAAAAAACAATATAACCTGGCTGATAATATATACTTTGCTGCCTATACCGACGCTTTAATTTTTCTCAAAGAAAGTATTAGAAAGGGTGGCTACAGAAACTGGGTAAAAGCCATGGAAAAATTAGGCCTTGTTAAAGGGCTTACGGGAATTTATTTTCTATCTCCAGATGATCATTACGGGTTATTGCCTGCTAGTCTGGGGGTTTTTCAATATAATGGTTTTAATTTTGGGGCTATCTGCAGACCACAAAGAAGTATTTTTTGATGGGGGGCCGTTATGGCTATTATAAAAATTATCTGGAGTGAAGGGCTTGGTAATTTACACCGGCAAAAGTTTACTTATTTAGCCGAAATGTTTTTTTATAGTTGTCTTCCTAGGCAGGAAAGCTGGTTCCCGCCAGTTGATATATTTGAAGTGCCACAAGCAGTAGTGGTTATGGTTAATTGCCCTGGAGCAGATAGAGACTTATTTGAAATCCGTTTAGATGGTAATTTCCTTTATGTTCGTGGTTACCGCAATTTACCTATAAAACAGGGGCGAGTGTACCAGCTAGAAGGTGAGTATGGGCCCTTTGAACGGCTGATTCGTCTTCCCTTTGTCGTAACAGCGGAAGGGGCTGAAGCCGCCTTTGAGGATGGATTACTGAAAATTATTCTTCCTAAAAAAGGCCATTAAACTATTTTAGAAACAAATTCTAAAACCCTTTCAGGAGTCAGGTTTTTCATACAGCGCCTATCGCTACATTCTTTTTGAAAACAAGGGCTACAAGCTATTTCACCACGCAAAATTACATGTTTTTCACCAAAGGGGCCTGTGCGCCAGGGGGCTGTGGGGCCAAAGAGTGCAATTACAGGTGGGCCAGAAGCCGCCGCCAGGTGTAAGGGGCCGGTATCCACCGAGATTACCAGCCTGGCCCCCTTGAGGACGGAAGCCAGTTCTTTGAGGTCAGTTTTCCCGCAAAGAGATAAACCAGGGTTCCCGTTTAGCAAGCTTTTAACATAGTCTTTATCTTTTGAAGAACCTACGAAAACCGGCAAAAAGCCCTGTTTCTCTAAAAACTGGCTTAACTTTTTCCAGCCGTCTCTGGTCCAGTATTTAGTAGGCCAGCGCGTGCAGGGGATAAGCACTGCATATTTTTTAGGTAGCCCAAATCTTTTCCGCAAATCTTCAAGAGGTGGGAGCGGGGGTAGAGGAAATTCTATTTCTTTAGCTGATAGGCCCATATAATTTAACACTTTAAGATAGCGCAAGACTGCATGTTCATCAGGGTCATAGGGGGGGAGCTTGAAGTTGTAAAAAAAGGTACTTCCTTCACGGTGGTTGGCAAAACCAATTTTACATCTTCCTCTGGCCAGGCTTACTAGAATACCGCTTTTTAAAAGCCCTTGTAAATCAATAACTACGTCATAATCTTTGGCTCTAAGTTGTTGTAGCAAATCTTTCCATAGAACTATAGCATTAAGATTTTTTTGTCTAATTTTTTGCAATACTCGTTTGCGCGGCCAGACCAGAAGGCGGTCAATATAAGGGTGCCCTTGAAGGAGGCTCGAGAATTCTTCTTCAACTATCCAGTCTATCTGCGCCCCGTTATTTTTAAGGGCTGATAATACAGGGAGGGCGTGAATAATATCTCCCAGCGAAGATAATTTAACTATTAAGACCTTCATTTTTTTATTATTTTTTTAGCTGCGTCCAAAAGATTTTCGGCTATTAGGTCAGGTTTGATACCAGTAGTCGGGATGGTTTGCAACAATTCCTGACGGCCGTAGCCAGTAAGAACTAAAATCCCTTTGCCTCCGATATTTTTGGCCAACACAATGTCAGAGGTCCTATCTCCTATTACGTAGCTGCGGGAAAGATCAAGACCAAGCTCTTTAGCCGCTAACTTAGCCAGGCCGGGTTTGGGTTTGCGACATTCACAATTTTCTTCTGGATGATGAGGGCAAAAATAAATGCCGTCAAGAAAAGCCCCTTGACTGGAAAGTTCTTGATTCATCTTCTGGTGAATGGCCTCAAGGGTTTCCAGGGAGAAATATCCTCTCGCTATTCCACTTTGATTAGTTAATACTACCACGGCAAAGCCTGCCTGGTTAAATAAGCTAATGGCTTCAGGAACACCTGGCAGCAGGTGAAAATCCTTGGGATCTTTCAAATAGTTGACCTCTTCGTTGATAGTGCCGTCTCTATCAAGAAAAATTACCGGTCTCATAATAGGCTTATCTGCTGACAGGCCTCTAAAACCTGGGTTACCGATATTTTTTCAAAGCATACGTAACCTTTATTGCAGGAACGTGAGAAACAAGGGCTACAGGGAACTTTCGAGGAAACTACTATGGCTCGTGGATTCAAAGGACCGGTGGCTTCAGGACTGGTAGAACCAAAAATGGCCACCTGGGGTATTTTTAGAGCTGCTGCCACGTGCATGAGGCCAGAGTCATTGCTGACAAAAAGATCAAGACGGGCTATCACACCGGCAGAAGCGGCCAGGTTAAGGAGCCCACATAAATTCCTTGCCCTGGGTAGGTCTTTAACTATTTTGTCTCCCGCTGTTTTCTCTTTCTTTCCACCTAAAACCAAAATTGAGTAACCCAGACGTCTTAAATGGTAAGCCAGAGCTCGATAGCGGGCGATGGGCCATTGTTTTGCTGGTCCGAAGGCTGCTCCTGGAGCAAGGCCAGCCCAGGGCCGGGGTAAGTTAGTCAAGAAATTAAGGGCCTTTTCCTGGGCCTCTTTAGGTAAAAACAAAGTTAGCTCTTGAAAGGTTATTTCAAAACCAAGTGCAGATAAAAGATGTAAATAATAATCACGCTGGTGTAATTTATCTTTTGGTTTAGGAACACGATGAGTAAGAAGAGGGCTTCGTCCATCAGTAGCATAACCTGCTCTGGCTTTGACTCTCGCCAGGAAAAAATTAAGGGCCGAAGAGAAAGAATTAGGGAGCAAAATGCCAGCAGGGTATCTATTTTTTATTTTTTGAGCCAGTTGCCAGGAGGCCTTTTTAGAAGAAGATATTTCGTAAAGGTTCCCGAGCTTTGGAAAGTTTTTAAAAAGCTCCAGTACATGAGGCCTGGCAATTAAGGAAATTTGGTCAAAATAATGGGCTAGATTAATCAATGCCGGTGAAGCCATTACGGCATCACCAATCCAGTTGGGCAAACGAAGTAATAAATGTCCTTCTTTTGGAAAGGGTTTAGACATAAGAGAAAACATACAGGTCTTTGAAAGAGAAACAAGTCATTTTCGGATTCGCCATTCAAGATAAGCCCAGAGCAGGCCTACAAAAATCCCTATAGCCAGCATCTCAAGCAAAAATTCATTCATGTCTCTATTTTACTTAGAACTAAAGGACTGGCAAAGTAATTTTGCCTGTCCCTGAACTTGACCTTGAAGGGAGCAATACCTATCTCTCTTAAAAAATTCAGGAGGTAAAAATATGGAAAGAGTAGACCGTTTAGCTCAGATCGTAGAAATGGCCAAACAGGGCAAAAAGGTAAAAGCTAAGGTTACCCTTCTTAAACGGCCCATTGTTTTAAAAATTCATCCTGAAGCCCAAATTCTTGAGGAAAAAGAGGCTTATATTCTTGGTGCCATTTTTGAGTTTGAAGTTGATGGTCAAACTTATAAAGTGGAAAGGTTTTACGCTATGGGTTTTCCCACCGAAAGCTTTGAGGAAGAATTGGCCAATAGAAATTTGGCCAATGCCCTTCTAAAGGAAGATTATGAGCGTTTGAAAGAAGCTGGCATTGAAATTGAAGAAAAATACTTTGAATAAAAAGAAAGGGGGTGCTATCCCCCTTTCTTTGGTTCGTATAAGCAAAGAGGTTCTTCGGCTAAATAGTCACCAGTGGCTTCGTAAGCTCTGGCCCGGCAACCCCCACAAACACGGACATACTCGCATCTTCCACATTTACCCTTATATGCTTTAAAGTTTCTTAAATTTTTGAAAACTTTAGAATTCCACCAAACTTCTGGAAAAGTTTGTTTTCTGAGTTCTCCGCAATTTAATTCCAGATAACCACAGGGTTGAACCACTCCCTGGTGAGAAATAAAACAAAATCCAGTGCCTGCTAGACAGCCTCTGGTAACGGCGTCAAGGCCAAAAGTTTCAAAGGTGACCGATTGGCCTTCTTCTTTAGCCCGCTGGCGTAAAATACGATAATAATGCGGCGCACAGGTAGCTTTAAGGTGAAAGCCCTCAGGGACTTTTTTCCTTTGGTCATAAAACCAGTGAAGCACTTTTTCATATTTTTCAGCGGTAAGGGCCTGCTCTGCCATTTCTTTGCCACGCCCCACCGGTACTAACAAGAAGATGTGATGGGCTACGGCGCCAAGTTTTAAGGCCAGGTCTAAAATGGCTGGCACTTCTTCAACGTTAACTTCGGTGATAGTGGTGTTGATTTGAAATGGAAGGCCTACTTCTTTTAAGATGGCGATGCCTTTTAGTGCTCCATCAAAAGCTCCCTTTACTTTACGAAAATTATCATGTGATTCTGCTGTTGCACCATCAAGGCTTATGGAAACACGGGCAATACCGGTTTCTTTCATTTTTTGAGCAATCTCTGGAGTTATAAGAGTGCCGTTGGTAGCCATAACCGGCCTGAATCCCAAGCGGGAGGTCTCTTCAGCTATTTCAAAGATGTCCTTTCTTAAGAGGGGTTCTCCTCCTGTTAAAATGATGATGGGGCTACCAACTTCTTTTATCTCTTTCAATATGCGGAAGCATTCGTCAGTGGTGAGTTCGTTTGGATACGGCCCGCGGCTGGCAGCCGCCCGGCAGTGAACGCAGTCAAGATTGCAATGCCTAGTAAGTTCCCAGGCCACAAGTCTTGGCACGAATTTTTCCTGGCTACTTGGATGTTTATGATGCATAACAATGACCTCCTTATAAAACGCTTTAAACATAACATAAAAACTGGGGGACAGGCAAAATCCTGCAAAATTTAAGAAAAAATTTTTTTAATCCGAAAATCTATATAAGATTTGGGGGAGTTGGGGCGGGCCTAAGGGGGCTCGTATGGTAGAAGCTGTTTTATGGAAACCTTGTTATTGCATCGGCCATTCAAAGATTGACAGACAACACCAAGAGTTAGTTAATCTTCTTAATCTCATGATTCAAAAGGTTAATTCTTCTTGTCCTAAAAATGTAATTGACGCCATTTTAATAAAGATGGTTAATTATGCCGAAAATCACTTTCTAGATGAAGAGAAAGTAATGCAAGAAATTAACATAGTGTTTCGTCAACTGTGTCCGCAG
>NZ_LSFI01000034.1 GCF_001642325.1 Thermodesulfatator autotrophicus
GAAAAAGGGACAGGCAAAATTTTCAGGCAAAGGGTCAAATATTTTACCGAAAGTTTGGCTATAGGGAGCCGAGGATTTGTAAAAAAGGCAGCCGCCAGACTAAAAGAATCCCTTGGACTCAAACAGCCACTCAAGCTATCAAAGAAAATAAATAGAAAGATGAAAAATTTAACGGACGAAGAGATAGTTTTTCTATAATCTTTGACATATCTCGCTTAAGCAGAAAACTGAAAGAAATTAATCTTCACCCGAAATTTACAAACTATACTGACAAAATTTTTTTCTCCTGTTATCTATTTTAGCCATGATTACAGGAGATGGTTTTGAGCTAAGAAGTTGCCGTGGCGGCTCATGCTCCATGGCGGTGATGGATACAGAGTCTTTAACTCAAAAATGCCAAAATGTGCTTGAAAAAGCTAAACTGGGCGACTTTTTTCGCTCTCTCGGCCTAAAACAAAGCAAGCGTTATCGTTTTCGAGTATATATAGCAGCCTGCCCCAATGCCTGCACTCAGGTACACATTGCTGACTTTGGCGTTATAGGCCAGGCGATCCCTGCCCTGGTGGGAGATTGTAATGCCTGTGGCTCTTGTATTGAAGTGTGCGAAGAAGACGCCATTACTCTTTTTGAAGATCGCTTTCCTTTAATTAATACCGAATATTGCGTTAACTGCGGAGCCTGCATAAAAGTATGCCCCAAAAATGCCTTACAAATAGGAGAGTGTGGCTATAAAGTACTTGCTGGCGGGAAATTAGGGCGCCATCCACGCCTGGCCAAAAAAATTTTTTCCCTGGTAGATGAAGAAAAAGCAGTAAAGTTACTCGAAAAGACTATAAATTTTTACAAAGAAAACTGCCAGCACGGAGAGAGACTTAGAATAGTAATTGAAAAAGTGGGCTGGGATAGTTATCTCTCCTCGCTCAAATAACATGCCCGCCATCAAATTAAAAAACATACGCCAGCACAATCTAAAAGGATTTGATCTTGAAATCCCCCTTTATAAAGTAACCGTTGTTACCGGGGTTTCAGGGGCTGGCAAGTCAACCTTTGCCTTTGATGTGCTTTACGCCGAGGGCCAGCGTCGCTACGTGGAAACCTTTTCGGCTTACCTCAGGCAATATCTTGAAAGGCTTCCCCGCCCACAGGTGGAAAGTATTGAAGCTATCCCCCCGGCTATTGCTATTTCACAAACTAATCCTGTAAAAAGCTCACGCTCAACGGTAGCCACCCTTGCCGAGATCACCAGTTTTGCCAAAATGCTTTGGTTCAGAGCCGCTATTCCTTTCTGTCCTCTTTGTGGTCGCGAGGTTCTTACGGCTGACCCGTATTCTGCCGCGCAGGAAATAATAACTCGTCTAAAAGGAAAACGCGTCATAATCACTGCCCCCCTTGAAGTTAAAGACGAAAACCTTTTGCGTGAGGGGCTTCTCCAAGCAGGTTATTTTCGCCTTTTTCTAGATAATCGTGTTTGCGATTTAGAAGAAGTAGAAAAAATTCCCGAACAGGCAGAAATAGTCCTTGATAGGCTTAAAGTTGATGAAAAAGATTTTTCCCGTCTCATCGAGGCCTTTGAACGGGGCTTTAAAATAGCCGGGGAAGTAAGAATCCATACTACCTACGGAGAGGAAATAAGATTTTCGGGGGAAAACCGCTGCCCTTATTGTGACTTCAAAACTCCCGAAAAAAATCCCAATCTATTCTCTTTTAATAGCCCGGTGGGTGCCTGCCCAGAGTGTCGCGGTTTTGGCCGCGTAATGGATATTGACTGGGACCTGGTCATACCTGACCCAAAAAAAAGTATCTATGACGGTGCTATCACTATCCTTAAAATGCCCTCTTTCTGGGAGGATGAAGAGGAACTTTTTGATTATTGCCGTGAGAAAGGTATTCCCCTTGACAAACCCTGGCAGGAACTTACTCCTGAGGTGCGTAAAAAAATACTTTACGGAGACGGTGATTGGTACGGCATAAAAGGGATATTTGACTGGCTTGAGACCAAAAAATATAAAGCCCACGTACGAATACTTCTGGCAAGATATCGGTCTTATCTCCCCTGCCCTTCTTGTCAGGGAACAAGGTTTAAGAAAGAAAGCCTCTACTTTCGCCTGGGAGACCTTGATATAGCTTCTTTTTACAGACTATCGGTAAAAGAGGCGCGAAAATTTTTGGAAAAATTGAATAAAAAATCATTAGACCGGGCGGCCGAAACACTATTACGAGAACTTACCCAAAGAATAACTTATCTTGACGAGGTGGGCCTTTCTTACCTTACCCTTGACCGCCAGAGTCGCACCCTTTCTGGCGGTGAAGTGGCCCGCGTGCTTCTTACACGGGCCCTGGCAGGAGAACTGGTAGAAACCCTCTACATCTTTGATGAACCAACCACCGGGCTTCATCCCAGAGATACCGCCCGTATTATTTCTTTTCTTAAGAAACTAGCTTCTCAACAAAACACAGTAGTAGTTATTGAACATGACCCAGAGGTAATACTTGCCGCTGATTACGTGATTGACCTGGGGCCAGGGGCTGGAGAAGCTGGCGGAAACCTGCTTTTTGTAGGGACAGGCAAAAATTTGGTCTCGGCTAAAACGCCTACCGCTGAAGCTATAAAAGAAGTCCAAAAGCCCAAAAAACTTGAACCTATACCTTGGGAAAGCGATGAATTCCTGGAAATAATTTGTGTCAGAGAAAACAACCTCAAAAACATAAACGTTAAAATACCGTTAAAGGCTTTAACCGTTTTTACAGGTGTTTCTGGCTCAGGCAAATCAACCCTACTTGAGCTAATTCTTTATCGCGGGCTTAAGCGTTTAAAAGGCGAGGCCACTGAGCCAGCCGGGGAGTTTGATGCCATAAAAGGCGCAGAAAAAGTAAACGAAGTGGTTCTTATTGACCAGAGCCCTCTGGCCAAATCTCCCCGGGCTAACCCCGCTACTTACCTAAAAGTTTACGATTTAATCCGCAAGCTCCTGGCAGCTACCCCTTTAGCCAAAGAAATGGGGTTTTCTGCCTCGGCCTTTTCTTTTAATTCAAGCATTGGTCAGTGCCCGCACTGTGAAGGCCTTGGCTTTGAAGTGGTAGAAATGCAGTTCCTTTCAGACCTCTACTTTCCGTGTAGTCTCTGCCAGGGCAAGCGTTTCAAAGAAGAAGTACTCAAAGTGCGCTATAAAGGCAAAAATATTGCGGAAATCCTTGAGCTCACTTTTGACGAAGCCTTCTCTTTTTTTGAAGACGAAAGAGAACTCAGAAGGCGGCTTAAGGCAGCCCAGGCTCTGGGCCTTGGTTATCTCAAATTAGGACAACCCTTGAATACCCTTTCTGGAGGAGAGGCCCAGCGTTTGAAAATGGCCAAATATCTCTTTCTGGAAAAGGGCAAAGACCATCTGTTTTTACTAGATGAACCCACCGTGGGCTTACACCTTAAAGACATAGAATCCCTCATAAAAGCCTTGTCTCTCTTAATAGAACAGGGCAATACCGTAGTGGTAGTTGAACATCATCTGGAGTTAATACGCCGGGCCAGCTGGGTGGTGGATCTCGGGCCAGAAGGAGGAGACCAGGGCGGAGAATTGCTATATCAAGGACCTTTGGCAGGCTTTCTTAATAAAGAAACCCCCACCAGCCAGTGGCTTAGAAAGTATCTCTCTGGTTCTCTTTAATTTAAGCCAGCAAAGCCAGAAGAAAAGCAGAAAAGTTAGACGGGCGCTCTTTTAAATGCCCACCGATACTCCTTAAAATTGTTTCAGATTCCTCAGGTTGATCTGCTTTTTTAAAAAGATAGGCCAAAATTCCGTTAGCCGAAGGTAAGGCTCCGTCATGGGTGGAAAAAAATCTTAACCATAAGGGTGAAACATCCGCTCCTACTTGTTGATAAAGGCCTTCCTTAGACTTAAAAAGTCTTTTGATTTCATCAAGTAAGAAATATAATTTGGTTAAATAAAGTTCATTCTGGGTAGCTTCCCAGAGTTCTAAAGCAGCCCAGGCTAAAAAAGTATAGTCATCTAAAAAGCCCTTTATCTCCGCGTTTAAGAGATGATTTAAGCGGCCTTTTATAAAAGCCCTTTCCCATAGTTTTTTAAAAGTTCGCTCAGCCAAGCTCAAGAATCTGGAGTCGTCCAAATTCGATGCAGCCTTTGCCAAAGCCGCTATAACCAGGCTGTTCCAATCCACCATAATCTTTTCGTCTCTTGGAGGATAGAGCCTCTTTTCTCTATGTTCTTTCAATTTTTTGAGAACTGACTGGAGCTTAAAAGAAATATCATTTTCATATTCCCAGGGAAAAGTGCATGGATGGAGGACATTGCGTCCATTGGGTCTTCCCGTAGCTTCCTCAAGATAATTGCCCTCTTCTTTTAAGCCAAAATAGTCTATCAACAAATTCAATTCTTCTGGAGTAAGTAAAGACCTGAGTTCACTTAAAGACCAGGTATAAAAACGCCCCTCCTCTCCTTCACTTTCAGCGCTCTCTGCGGTGTAGAAAAAACCTTCTTCTCCTAAAAGACGCTCTTCCAAATAAGAAAAAATTTCGTAAGGAACCCGGGCTATTCTATTATCTTCTCGCGCTATCTCGGCGTATAGATATAAAAGCAAGGCCTGGTCATAAAGCATTTTCTCAAAATGTGGCACTTTCCAGGCCCTATCAATAGTATAACGGTGAAAGCCTGCGCCAATCTGGTCAAAAATAGCGGCATAACGCATTTTTAAAGTGGTAAATACTACCAACTCTCTGGCTTTATTATTCTCAAACTTTTGGGCATATCGGTAAAGATAGAGAAGTTTAACAGGCAAAGGAAACTTGGGAGCTATACCAAAACCACCATGCTCTCTATCGTAAAGCTTTTCTAGTTCTGAAAAAGCTTTAGTCAAAACATGAGTAGAATCAAAGTGAGAAGGCTTTATGAATTCTATTTTCTTTAAAGTTTCAGCTATTTTAAAAGCGAGTTGATATAAATATTTTTTTTCAATTTGCCAGTAGCGGGAAATGGCTAAGAGGATTTCCTTTAAGCCCGGCTGAAAACTATTTCCACTTTTAGGAAGATAAGTGGCTGCAAAAAAAGGACGTCCGTCTGGCAAGGCTATTATGGTAAGAGGCCAACCAGCCCTTCCCTGGACCACTTCACAGGCCAAAAGGTAAATAGCGTCTATTTCGGGGTGTTCTTCCCTATCAACTTTTACTGGAATAAAATTTTCATTAATTATCCGGGCTATTTCTTTATCGTCAAAGGACTCCCTGGCCATAACATGGCACCAATGACAGGCCGAATAACCAATGGAAATGAAAAGTGGTTTATGCTCTTCTTGAGCCAGAGAAAATAAATCCTCTTTGAAGGGAAGCCATTTCACCGGCTGATGGGCATGTTGCCTGAGGTAAAGACTTTGCTCGTGGATTAAAGAATTAATAATCCTTCTCCTTTTTGAAAAATTATAAATTAGGCTTAACCTGTTTCTAGTTAAATTACTAGACTTTATTATTTTTATAAAAGAGGAAGAGGCCACTTAGCGCGGCCTCTTTTTGTTTTATTTTACAATGAAGGTCGTAAAATCTACGCCGGTGTTACCATTGGAGGGACAATAGGCGTAAACAATTACTTCGTAAACCCCCTTTTCTTTCGCCTGGTAAGTAGCCGCAAACTGGCTGGCTTTACCAGCATAAGCCAGAGGGATAGTGTCAACAATTTTACCATTTCTTTTAATAATGGCTTTTACTTCAAAGTCTTTGGTATCCCAGACTCCGCCCGGAGTCAGAGGGCACCCTCACATCATGGTGACATTAGCTTTTAAAGCAATTTGCTGTGGCGTTCCTTTTAATTTTATATGAGCAGGTGGATCCAGTACGTCAACTACCAGACCGGGAAGTTCAAGCATAAAGGCGTCACCCTGGTCAATATGCTTACCAGGCACCACCCACTGGGTAGCTGAAACTTTGTTAGCGGCCTGACGCTGGGCTAAGGGCCCGTAAGCAGAAACCTCTATTAAAGTTGGTTCGTCAATATCTATTTCCGCCACGAACTTGGCAGCTTTATCATCTGAAATGGGTACACCCCGTTGATGAGGGGTCTTCATAATCAATTTGGTATTACCGGTGCTGCCGACAGTTTTGCCTTGGGCCAGAATTTCTCCAGTAAGAACATTTTTAATAGTAACCAAGGCTCCTCCCATACTTGAACCCAAAAATTTGGCATCTTTGGTTTTAACCCTTACCACTATTCTGGTAGGCTCAGCGTGAACCAATGGTACTGCTATTAAAAGCAGTAACCAGACTAAAAGAAACTTTTTCATACAAACCTCCTTATTTTATTATTTGAGAAAGTTAATACTACTATTCCAAAACCAAACAAAATTCAAAAATTGACCAGAAAAACACAATAAAGAGATCGTTTAAAAAGAATCTTTCAATTAGTTTATGTGTTTTCGTTTTATTGAAAAAAACTCTCTTTTGCAATTTTATTAACAAAACAGAGAAAAATTAACAGTAACTATAATTATTGTGAATTTTTTCTTGCAAAAGCAAAATAATAGAAAATTTTTGATAATAATAGGTTGTCTTCTGTCTTAATAGAACTTAACTTTTTTAAAAAAAGAGGGAGGGGCTTATGAATTGGAGACTAGAAAAAATCTTATTTCCTTATGATGGATCAGAAGAGGCTGCGCAGGCTATTAAACCTGCTTTATATTTAGCTAAAAGGGATAACGCTGAGGTTATATGTCTTTATGTTATTCATCTCCCAAGTATCTGGGCGGCACCTTTTGATGTGTCTCGCGAGGATCTGTTAGAAAGCTTGAAAGTAGAAGCTGAAAAAGTCCTAGCTGAAGTGGCCCAAAAGTTTCAAGAAGAAGGTATCAAGGTTAGCAAACTAGTAAAAGAAGGCTCGCCTGCTAACGAGATAGCACGCACAGCTTCAGAAGAGGACGTTGACTTGATTGTCATGTCCAGCCACGGAAGGCACAGTACTAAAAGTTACCTTGGAAGTGTAGCCCGTGGAGTTCTTGATAGAACGCATAAATCAGTTTTGATTGTGAAATCACCAGAATTGCCAGACCCATTTGAAATTCCGTAAAAATAGCTAGCTGGTCTTTTTCTGACATTCGTCGCAAATTCCCTCTATATTCACTCTCATGCGGGTTATTATATATTTCTTTTGAAGGTCTTCAGGAACTTTTAGCTGGTCATATTCCTGGCAGTAAAAATCTATAATTCTACCGCACTTAATACAGCGAAAATGGTGATGAGGTGATAGATTAGGGTCAAAACGTTTAGGGTCTCCGCGGCCTTCTATGATCTGGGCAAGCCCTAGATCAGCAAAGAGAAGAAGGGTTCGATTTACCGTATCTAAAGAAATGTGTGGAAAATATTCTTTTACTTTTTCATAAATGTTTACCGCTGAAGGATGATCTTTGGAGGTCAAAAGCTCACGATATATGGCCAGACGCTGGGGAGTAACTTTTATCCCGTGTTGCCGACATATTTCCTCAAATTTTTTTAAATATTCTTTCATTTTTATCTCTCTCATCTTTGTCTTTTTCTAATGTAATAGAAATTCTTAAATCTGAACGATAACATTAAAATTTACGGCGGGCTAGACGAGAAAGGGTAAAAAGGATGGTCTGTTGTTCAATCCTTTTATAATCAATTTTGGGTACCTGGCCTTCTTCAAGCTTTTCCAATGTTTTGGCTTTACTCTTTTTACTACTGAAGACCTCTACTTTTTGGACAATTTTTTCGTAATATCGTTGTTCTTTTTCAAGATTAATGGGCCTGTGGCGAACCTGATTGAGTTTAAGGATCAAATAATTAAGCTTTTTTATCTGTTTCAATTTATGTTCTTCGTCTTCCATATGTTCAAGCAGGTCTTCAACAGTGCGAATTTCCTTTAAAAGTTCGGCTTCAGGAGGCAAGAAACCAGCGTTTTTAAGGACTTTATAAGCCAGCCTCAACTCTTCGGGAACATGACTTAAATCTTCAAGTTCAAGGGGTTTGCCTTTACCTGGAAGATTTTCAAACTCGCCTTTTTGAATGGCCTTTTGAATGCGTTGTTCAGCCAAACGCTGGAATATTAAAAGAGACATAGTTAAACTTTTTAATTTTCTTTTTTCAATTTTAGTATTATCATTACTTTTATAAGTAAAGAATTCAAGTTTTTATTATGGATGGAAAAACAAAACAGATGACAATTTGGGGCTGTCATAGAAAGCCACGAAGTGGCAAAGCGATCTCTGTCCGAACGTTATAGATCGCCGAGGCGATGACCTGCTCCTCATTATTTGAATCACCCGGGTTGTTAAGTTTTATAGAACAAATACCCTAAAACAAAAAAAGGGGATAAACAATAAAAAAACCTGACCAAATCATCAAAATATTTACCGAAGTCAACACCCCAGGTGATTTTGTAGGTGCTACCGCTAGAAAATACAGCCTCTCCGAGCAAACCATCTACCGGTGGCGTAAAAATACTGCGACTTCTCTGCTTCTGAGGCAAAACGTCTTAAAGCTCTTAAAGAAGAGAGTGCTCGCCTCAGACGCTTACTCCCTGGGTCCGCTTTTAAAGATGGTTTTAGAATTGCAATAAAACCTGACTCATTGCAGGAGGATGTATGAAATTTTTGGTCAAGAGGAGCGTAGTGGTTCTGTTTTTTTTCTTTTTGGCCACTATTATTTCTAGAGTGGCCTTTGCTGGAGTTTCAATAGAACTGAAAGGTCTTCAAATAGAGCAAACTCAAAACGGATTCCTTGTTAAAGGAATTGTGGTAGGTTCTGGGCTTAACACACCAATTCCAGAAAAGGATACTGTGGAAATTTTAGCAGAAATTAAGAAAGGACCAAATGCTAAGTATCCCAAACTGCCACAGTACTATAGCATTGCAGCCGGCTGTCCTCAGATTGCAGGCAAGTGCCTTACTCCAGAGGAGGAGAAGGGAGTCAATATTGCCTCTGTAGGGGTAGCTTCTATTATCCTACGCCCTGGTCCAGTATGGCGTCTTTATGGAGGGTTAGGGAAATGGGAGAAGAGAGCTCCAGATAGGGTAGAAAAGCCTTTTCAAGGGTACATCCCTCTCCAATACGCCGGCAAAAAAGCCAGGATACATGTAACTTTAACCCATGTGATAGGCGGACCTTACGCTGCTTGGCCCGGTATAAGCTATTATCACGCGGTAAAAGAAGTAGTGTTACCGGCGGTGCAGGGGCAGAATTCTGGTAAGACTTCTGGCGGGTCAGGGAAAACATCTGAAAATACCAAAATGTATGAAATTCTCGAAGTGAAAAAAGACCTGGGCTGGTGTCGCCGTCGTGTCAGATCCCAAGAGAGACTTATAAGAGATCTCAAAGAGCGTAAGAAACAGGTTGACCTGAATTCTATGGGTATAGGTGGAGGATCCGGTTACCACAGTATTCTTGAAGATATCCAAAGGATGCGGCGTCTTCATAAAGCTGGTGCAAATTATAAGCTTGTCCTTGAATGCTTAGATCCAGTTAGAGAAAGCAACAGGTTAAGAGAACAGATTCGACTAGAAGAAGACGCCCTTTATTGGGAAAAGGTTAAATGCAGGCAATTAGAAGAAAAACTAAGAAAATTAGAAGGAAAGTAGTCATGAGTCGTAAAATAATTGCATTTTTACTATGTGTAGTTTTTTACTGTATTGGAAGTGGTTGGAGCTATGCTGTTCAGTTTAAGTCTTCTCCGGCTGAGGTTAAGAGATTGATCGCTCAGCTAGAAGATGAACTTCAAAGACTTCAGCGAGGAGAAAAAGGTGTAGGGGGATACGCGAAGTATGGCTTCCAGTGCCCCAAAGAACTGCTGAGAGGCGACTTGCTTATAGACCAATACTTTGACAGCCGTGCAAGAATCTCCGTACTAAAAAAAGAACTAGAAGTCCTTAACCAACTGTTGTCACTCTTGACTTCCTCGACTTCTTCGCCCTCTTCGACATCTTTTGGTTCGCTGACAGGACGGAATCTTGGCTGCTTCAAAGACCAGGGCGATCCATACGGCCTAAATGGCCGGGATCTGGCTGCTTTTGGGTTTGGAAGCGATCAGATGACACCTGATTTGTGCATGAGGGAATGTGCAAGAAGGGGCTATAGATACGCAGGTGTGCAATACAGCAGTCAATGCTTCTGTGGAAACAGCTACGGAAAATATGGACCAGCTATAAACTGTAATATGAAATGTACAGGAGATGAAAATCAAATCTGTGGAGGAAATTGGGCAAACAGCATCTACGACGTGGCAGGTCTCAATGTGCCAAAGATTCATTATGGCGATGGGGTCGAAGCTAATATAGACAGGCCGGGGCTAGACTATAAAAGCTTCAACCTGCCCTATCCAGACTATAAGCTCTGTCAGGATGCTTGTGAGAATGCCCCAGAATGTAAGGCCTGGACCTATGTAAAGCCTTATACGATTCAGGGACCTTACGCCAGGTGTTGGCTTAAAAACGCTGTACCAAACCCGGTTAGAAACAAACACTGCATATCTGGAGTAAAACGAGGAACACATATATCTCAAAATCCGCCTAGTTTAAGGGACAACTATATAGGATGTTTCAAGGACCAGGGAGATCCATACGGGACCCAAGGACGAGACCTGGACAAAAAAATTGTTTCCGCCAGTGACATGAGCGTAGAGAAGTGTATCTCCATTTGCAGGAGTTCAGGATATAGATATGCTGGCGTCCAGTACGGTTCTCAGTGTTTCTGTGATAATGACTACGGTCTATTTGGCCCGGCAAACAACTGCGATATGAAATGCTCAGGCAACCCGAATGAGATATGTGGTGGTTTTTGGGCAAACAGCGTTTATGCTACGGGCGTCTATAACACCGGTACTAAGAATGAGAACTTCCCAGGTTCAAACAATCATTTGCCCCAAACTTTTAGAGACGATTTCAATTCGTTCAATTCAGCAGTTTGGGAGGCTTACGAATGGAAGACTCTTCGTCGTGTAAAAAACGGCTCAAGTTTAGTGCGTAACGGGGTCCTTGATCTCGCATGTAATAGAGTAGATCAGAGTCCGTTTATTTCATCTAAACCGATACTTATAAATGCAGGCGAAGTGTTCACTTTGCGCAGGAGAGTAAAAGTTCACTATGCCAACAACTATTTTGAAGGAGGTATCTGGTTCTATCAGACAGATGGATCTAATGTGCAAATGCCGGCAAACAGAGCCGCATGGCTTTCAGCTTTTGGGAGAGGACTCTTTCAGGTGACCTATTACAATTATTTTTACGAAAAACCTGGAGTCCGTCAGTATGTTCCAGCTAAACATGGTTTTGTCTTGTCTGGAGCCAACTGGAGGCAGCTTGGAAACTATGGTGTCCTACAGCCTATATGGGATCAATGGTTTGTCGAGGAAATTGTTTATGACCCAGAAACAGCGACTGTGCGTTATCGCGTAAACGGGCAAGAGATTACCGCGAAATCAGCCCCTCTGAACTCCCCGTACATTCGCTTTATCATGCACTCGTACGGATGGTATACTGGTCATGATATTCAGGTCGATTGGGTTGAATGGAGTGTGCGTCCGCGGAATCAGGCAGACATCGGGGCTGGACCTGTTATGATTGACACGACGTCAATGTTTGATGATAATTCTCATGTAGGTGGATCTGGTGCAATCATTACCAAAGTGATCATCGCTACACGCAAACTTCCTTCAGGCGAGCCAGCTCCGGGCACGGTAACTGACAATCTTCCTGCTGGGAATTCTCCGTTTTACCTTTTCGTTTACTATACTGGCGCTCGTCCTACAGACAGGATTGGCGTAAAGTGGTTTTGGCGACCATTTGGAAGTCCAAAAGAAGAACTGCTTTTTGATAAAGATAATGGAAAGCTTCCAAAGAGAGATGGTGTTTTTTCAGCAAAAATTTCTCTAGACAACGGAACTTTTCCTGACGGTGAGTATCACTTGATTTTTTCAGTCAATGGAAAACAAGTATTTGAGAAGTATTTTACGATCGGCCGAAAATAGTAAAAATATTGTATAATTAAATGCCAGGGGGCTCTTGATGAGAAATCTATTCATACTACTTTTTTTTGTGTTTTTTGTTTTGACAAATGCTTATGCTTACGAAGTTACATCTATAGAGTTTTCTGATATTGCTATAGAACATCCTGAGACGCAGACAGTAGAGCTGGGAGCAGTTACTGACCGCTTTCCCGTCGAGACTCCCATTATACATGCTCTTGTACATCTCAAAGGTGTGGGAAGAAATGACTCAGTACTTATCCGCTGGGTTAGGAATGACGCGCTCCCCAAGCCAAATACGACTCTTGCCGAAATAGAGCTGAAATTGGCTCCCTACACTAAACTTTTCCATATTTACTATAACAATAGCGACTTTCAGTTGCCAAAAGGCCGTTATTCCCTTGAGCTCTATTCAAATAGTAAATTGCTGGCAAAAAAGAGCTTCGTGCTCTATTCACCAGAACACGAAAAGGCTGACAGAAAACCTCTTTACAAAATACCGGGAATCTCCGAGATATATCTTGCTAGAGATGTAAAGACGCATGATGACGGCTCTGTTACTCCGATCGGCGTGAGTGATCATTTTCCAAATTCACAACACAATATCTATGTAGTAATTCCTTATAAAAACTTGAAGGCGGGCATACCATACTCAATTGAATGGATTATTGTTGATGACGGTATCAACCGAAACAAGATTCTTTACAAGAAAGAAGGAATTATTCGACATGCCGGGAAGATTCCTGAGGGCACCATTGTTGCAAATATTCATCTGCCAAGAGATTGGCCAAATGGAATATTTGAGGTGGTTTTTCGTTTAGATGGGAAGCCTTTATTACGCAAACAATACACAATTGGAGATGTTTCAAAATTAGCAAAAGCTGGTGCGCAATCAGAGGTTGAATCAGTTGATAAGCATTTTCAGAAACAGTTGATTACTCGTTTAGCCAACTGGATGCTTGCGTCTATAGAGAAGAGAGATCTTAAACCTCTCTATGAACACAGTGTGCATAGCTGGAGAGACAGTACTGACTGGATAGCCCTTAAACGTGGCTTTCAAGGGATCTTCAATGCCCCCTTAAAGTGGGAAGAGATTTTTGCCCAAACTCCGAAACTCCTTCCCCTGAAACGGCTTGCAAACGGCGCGATTCGCTTACAGGCAATTTATCCCGGCATCAATAGCGTTGATGTTCTTTTAGAGGGGACTTTCTATAAAGAGGGCGGAGAATGGCGTCTTTTGGGATTTGCATTGGAGCCAGTTAATCCTTAAATTCAGATTTTGGCATTAGTAAAGGAGTGGTTCAGGCTACCCTTTCAAAGGTTCCACCAGAATAACTAGACAGGAAGAGTGGCCATGACCACCCATTTATCCAGAAAAGAAAATTTTTCATGGTTCAACTATCATCTTTTTTGGGTAAATAAAAGTTGTTGGTAGGTAACCTTCCCGGCTTAGCCTGGTATTAATACGGACGGTGTTACATAAAATGACTGTAATATAAAAAAATCCCGGTAAAAATATGTTGCCATTTAAAGAACAGAAACAAATTTTGCGTCACAAATTTCTTAAAATAAGGGATTCTATTCCCAGAGAAATTCGCCAAAGTTTATCCCAGAAAATAATCCAACATTTAAAAAATTCAGACTATTATCAAAAAGCACAAAAAATCCTTTTTTATGCCTCATTTAAAAGTGAGGTGGAAACTTACGAGCTCATTGAAGCCGCGTTAACTGAAGGTAAAGATGTCTATCTCCCTAAAACTTATATATCAAAGCGCAAACTAAGACTTTTTAAAATAAACAGCTTAAAAGAACTCAGTCCAGGCGCTTATGGCATCCTGGAGCCATCTGAAAATAGCCCGGAAATTGAACCTAAAGGTTTAGACCTGATAATTTTGCCAGGAGTTGCTTTTGACCTTTCAGGTGGCCGCCTTGGCTACGGTGGCGGATTTTATGACCGCCTTCTGGCCAAAGCCCCTCACGTTCCCAAAGTAGCACTGGCTTTTGAATGTCAACTCACGAAAAAACTCCCGCTTGAGTCTCACGACCTAAAAATTGACGCCTTGGTTACGGAAAATGGCTTAAAGAAAATCTTTTAGTTTTTTACGACCAAAAGCTAGCTCTTCCAAAGCAGCGAGACTTTCACGATCACCCAGGGCCACCAGCACATCACCTGGCTCAAATTCATAATCTGGTGGTGGGTTTAAAACCATTTCTCCAGTTACTTTTTTAATAGCCAGAATAATAGCTCCAGAAATCTTTCTTAGTTGACTGTTTATCAAAGTTTTACCCACTAGGTCTGATTTTGAAGATATGCGAACTTCTTCTAATTGTAATTCAAGGTGTTTGGTGGGGGTGACCAGTTCTAAAAAGTCTGTTACCGCAGGCCTCAAAATGCTTAAGGCCATACGCCTAGCACCAATAAGATACGGGGAAACCACTTTATCAGCGCCTGCCCTTTTTAACTTTTGCTCCACGTGTTCTTCATCAGCCCGAGCAATAATGAAAAGTTTGGAGTTTAACCCCCGAGCCGTAAGGGTGATATAGACATTGTCGGCATCAGAACGAAGAACAGACACAAGGCCTTTTGCCCGCTCGATACCAGCCTTTTGAAGTACTTCTTCCTGGGTAGCATCTCCTTCTAGATAGAGAAATCCGGCCTTATCAATCTCTTCTATAACTTTGGGATTTTTCTCTATTACCACAAAAGGGACTTCCTTGGCAATCATGTGGCATATATGTTTGCCAATCCGGCCGTAACCACAAATTATGTAATGGTCATGTAAAGTCTCAAGTTTTGATTCCAGGCGCTTACGCCCCAAAAAATCCTGGAGCTGGCCTGAAACAACAGCTTCTGTAATCATGGTAAAGACATAAAAAGCCACCCCCACGCCAGCAAAAATCAAGAAAGAGGTGAAAATACGCCCTTCGTGAGAAAGGGGATGGACCTCTGAATATCCCACCGTGGAAAGGGTGATTATCGTCATGTAAAAAGAATCAAATAGATTCCAGCCCTCTATAAGAAAATAGCCAAAAGTCCCGGCAAATACGATACAAAACAATAAAACTAAAGACAAAAAAAGCTTTTTAAGTATCATCTTCAGTTAAACGGGTTACTTCCTCCATAAATTGATAAAATTTTCGTAATTCTTCAATATAATTATCAGTGAGATGGATGTGAATAACCGGACGATTATCCTCACTTAAAGCCTGAAAATCACCATAAGCCTGAGCAAACTCAAGGTCCCAAAAGGTAAAACCGAAGTCTGGAATAATTTGATTATCTCGCCGCCCTTTACGGGTAAAAATAAAAAATCGTCCCGAGCGGGGGCCTCCCTTAAATAGCTGGCCAATGGAGTGAAGATACCTGGGGCCAAAGCCCATAATGGTGGAACATTGTCTTCTACCACGCAAAAGAGTTCTCAAATCAGTAAAAATTTCTTCTACTTCGGAGCTGTAAGGCAAAAAGGGAAGGAAAGCAAAATATCCCCAGGGCGGAGTTTCGTAAAGTAATTTTTTAACTACTGCTCTAAGCCTGGGATATTGGACTTTTAAGCCTCCAGCATACAAAAAACCCACGTTTAAATCGTCGTCCACGTAAAATTCAACGGGAAAATCGCCGGTTTTTACAAAGGTGTCAAGGACCTCTTTAGTTTTTTTCTTGGCTCGTATCACATCAGGCTCATCAAAGGGGTTAAGCCCGAGCCATACCCCACAAAGGGCCACAGCCAGCTCCCAGCGGTAACATTCCGCTCCCAGTTCATAGTAGTCATCAAGAAAGTATTGCTTCAAAGGAAAGCCCGCATCTTTTAAGTCACTGAAAAGGCGGTGGTATAAATCCTGCCTGCCCCTCAAGCCTAGATAAACAAAAACACGGTCCGGGCCGTAAACAGTAGGTGAACCAGGAGTCTCTCCTACAATAGGAACAATGCCGGTGAATTCCTTGCCAAGACTTTCAGCTACAAGCTGTTCTATCCATAAAGAAAAAGGCCTGAGCAAAGGGTCAGCCAAAACGGTAAGCTTATCCTGCCCCAGAAAAAAGTGTTCAGCCATATACTCTGAAAGCCAGGCCGCCGGATTGAGTTCCCAGGGGATATCAGGAGAGCAGGCCTCTTGCATTTCTTCAGCCTTCTCAAGAAAGCGTTCTATATCAAGGCCCATAAGAGCCCCTGGCACAAGACCAACGTAAGTCAAGGCAGCATAACGCCCACCTACATCTTCAGGATTCAAAAAGAGTTTAAGAAAACCTTTTTCCTCGCCTTCTCGGTGAAGAGGAGTACCTTCGTCAGTTATGGCTACAAAATGACTTCCAGGATTGTCTGTTTGTTTAGCAATTTTTTCCCAAAAATAGCGGAATTGAGTTATAGTTTCGATAGTGGTGCCAGATTTACTGGCAATAATAAAAAGGGTCTTTTTCAGGTCTTTTTCTTCAATTTTGGCCACTTCTTCAGGGTCAGTGGTGTCTAGCACGTGGAAATTAGGCCAGCCTTCTTCAGGGCCAAAAATCTTGGCAAGAGCCAGAGGGAAAAGACTTGAACCTCCCATGCCACAGAGAACTATTTCAGAAAATTTATCTTTTACCTGGCTGGCAAATTCTTTTATTTCAGGAAGTTTGGAGCGCATGCGTTGGGAAGCATCTACCCAACCCAGCCGGTTTTTAATAACCTTCTGAATTTCTGAGTCTTTAGTAAAAACGGATGGGTCTTTGGCCAATATAGCTGAAAGAATCTTTTTCTTTTCGTCATCAGTTAATTTTGAAGGGCGGAGTAACTTTACTCTTTTTGGGGAATCCATTTCCTCCTCCTGAAGTTTTAATCTTTAAAAAGTTTTATACTCCAGCCGCCATGGTAAGCAAGAATTATTTTGGTTTTTGCTATCTCTTTTTCTGGCTTACCTAGTTTAACCAATCCAGTCTTTTAAAATTCTCAGTTAACGCGCGAACTATCGATATAAATGTTTGGCTAGCTTTTTATTAACCCCCCATGCCTCTGTGGGGCACAACGAAGGCATGAAAACATTGAAAAGAGAGGAGATGAACCGCCCTGAGTTTGCCGGAGCGGTTCATAGCGCATAAGATTTTGAAAGCGGTGTATTTTATCATCAAAGAGGGCAGGGAATACAGGGAATTAGGGGCAAATTATCTGAAGCAGATAAATAGCCAGAGATTATTGACAAGAATAAAAGAAGAAGCAGAAAGACTTGGATATAAAGTGGTAGCGCCTTAAAACAGCCAGGAGAGGTCGTTGCTCCCACTGAAGCCAAAGAGCGCGATATTAACCTGACCGTCCACCAGCAGGCACAACAAATTGTAGGCTTTGACCACGCACAGGAATCTCTTTAAATAAAGCTGGTGGTTATTGGTTGATGTTTTCACAGGAAAGCCTATAAGAAACACCTTTTTATCGGAGATTATGAAAAAAATTTTTATCTACCTAAACTTGGCTTTTTCACAGAGAAAAGGTATGTTTAGTTTGATGCGAGAAAAAGTAAGTCCTCCCAAGCCAGAAGATAAAAAAAAGCGTTTTATTGTTGTTAAGAAACGTCCCTTTTTTACCACTACAACCAGGATAGTCTGCCCCTATTGCGGCAACGATGAAGACTTCTGGGAGTACGCCGAAGGTGTTACCATAAAAACCCACTACATTCAAAATGAAGATGGTAGTTTCTCGCCAATAAGTGATGATACCCAGATTTTTGGCGAAATTCGTTTTATCTGTGGCAAATGTAATTCTGACTTAACAAAGTATCACAAACAATTCCTTGAGATGCTATTTTAATGCGTGCTCCATGGATAATTCTTTCTAATCAGGCCTTTCGTAAACTTTACCATGAGCTACAGGCAGGAGACATTTTCATAGGGCGGCTGGCCATAAAATTCGGTGAAGAGTTCATTTATTTAGACCTTGAAGCCCGCGGCATAAAAGCTTATCCGTCATTTCTGGCCCAACATTTGTCTCGCTCCAAATGCTTTCAGGCCCAGGCCTTAGGCCCCTATATGCTTCCTCATACCTTACTCATTAGAGACCGCCATGACCTTATTAAAGCCACTAACGAATATGGTGCTCTGGGCATTAAAAAAGTAGTTTTAAAGCAAGCCCGCTTCAACTGCGGCCTTGGTATCCATGTATTTGAAAGCATAGAAGAAATTACCAACCATGCCTGCTTTGGAAAGCTATCCTATCCCTTTGTGCTTCAACCCTTTGTTGAAGAAGCAACTGATGTGCGTGTGATTATTATGGGCGACTATGTTGAAGCCTATTCTCGCCAAAACCCCTTTAATTTTCGCAATAATCTTTTTTTTGGTGGGGAGTCAAAGCCTTACCAGCTAAATGAAAAGGAACTTTCTTTTTGCCGTAAAATTATGGAAAGGGGTATGTTTCCCTACGCTCATATTGACCTAATGATACTCCCTAACGGGCATTTTTATTTATCAGAGATAAACCTGCGAGGAGGGCTAAAAGGCGCCCAGATAAAGCCTCAGGAATATGAAGCCCTAGTAGAAAAGCTCCACCAAGAATTTCTCAATAGTTTCCTGGAAAAAAACCCCAAGGCCAGAGTGTGGAAATAAATAAGCAGGTCATCAGCTTCTACACCTTAAGGCCTCAAGCCGGGCGAGATACTTTTGCATATTAGAAATGTCGCCAAGGGCCTGGTAACAGGCAGCTATACGAGGGAGGGCCTCAGGTGAGTTCTCAAAAGGCAAAAGGTGCTCAAGGGCTTTTTTAAAATCTCCCAATTGCATATAGTTTACCGCCTGGCAAACGTTAAGCTGTTCACTTTTAGGATAATGTACCAGGCCCTTTTGCAAGATTTCTATAGATTTTTTAAACTTCCGCCGCTGCTGGTAAATAATGCCAAGGCCCAAAAAGGCGTGGTGGTCAGGATAATAACGAAGGGCCTTTGTGAATAGCTTTTCTGCCAGCCGGTCTTTTTCGGGAATATCTCTTTCCGCAAGCTCACCGTAACGTAAGGTCATGGCCAGACGGGTCAAAAAGTCAGCGTGAAAGGGATAAAGCTCTTCACGGTCTATTAGGTTTAATGTTTCAACAAATTGCGGGAAGTTTCTATCAAAGGCCTGGTGAAGTTTGCGGCCGAAATTCTTAACCCTTTCAGCCGAAAGATTGGGGTCAGTTTCGTAGTACATGATATCTTCTATGCGCTTAAGCCAGATGTCATCATCGGCGCCGGTACGTTTCTTAAAGTCTTCGTAAAGGGCTGTACCAGGATAGATATCAAGGATATAGCAAAGCATGCTAAGGGGTTTTATTTCTCTCATAAGGTCAATGCTTGCCTGGATAGTTTTTTTGCTTTCACCGGGGCAGCCGTAAATAAAATAAGCCCGCGGGAGGATGCCATAGGCCCGACAAAGGGAAAAGGCCTTTTTTATGCTTTCTTTAGATAACTTTTTGTTGAGGATTTTGTTGCGAATTTTATCTGAGCCGCTTTCCACTCCAAAGCTTATTTGCAAACAACCTGCCCGCCGCAGCCAGTAAATTATGTCCTCATCAAGACAGTCAACCCTTGAGATGGCCTGCCAGGTAATGTTGAGACCCCGCCTGATAATCCCCTCACAGATTTTGATAACCCGTTCTTTATCAAGGGTGAAGGTGTCGTCTGAAATGTAGAAAAAGTTTACACCCTGGCGATAAAGCCTTTCCAGTTGCTCCAGAAAATACTCAGGCGAATGAAACCTGACTTTACGCTTCCAGAACCGCGGTGAACCACAAAACACACAGTTCCACGGGCAACCACGGGAAGAAATCACGTGCTGAAAAGTAAAAAACTGAGCCGGATCAGGAATGACGTCAATGTCCTTTAAAAATCCAGCTTCTCCCGTAAAATAGGGCCTACCTTTAAAGCGAAGGCCAAGGCCTTTTATTTGTGCTATTTCTTCATCGGTAGCTTTAGCGGCCAGGGCTTTTGCTAAATTGAGAAAAGTTTTTTCGCCTTCTCCTACCACTATATAGTCTATTTCAGGAAAGTGTTTTAGCAGATGCTCCCACAGGTAAGTGGCCCCTACCCCACCAAATATAACCGGGGTATCTGGCAAAACCTTTTTGGCTACTTTAGCCAGGTCAATACCTCCCCAGCGGTTGGCGTTAAAAATGGAAAAGGCAACAATGTCTGGCCTTAAGGCTTCAAAGGTTTTTCTGGCTAGAGAAAGGTCATTAAGGTTGTACCAGTTAAGGATTTCCACCTGGAAGTTTTCCTGCTTCAGTACTGCGGCCAGGTAATAAAGGCCAATGGGCAAAGGACGCACGTCATAGTCTTTAGGCCTTGGGTTTAAAAAATAGGGATAAATTAGCAAGACTTTCATGTTAAAAAAATATAACAGATTTTTGCCTGTCCCTGTAAGCTCCAGTAAGCTTAAGGTATGTCAATAAGAAAATCTGCTGAAACTGGAGTTATTCGCAAAAGGTGGCGTGGCCGCATACCCATTGCCCTGGTCTTTCCCAACACCTACCACGTAGGGATGTCAAACCTTGGCTTTCGCCTGGTCTATGAAACCTTAAACGCCTACGATGAAATCGTATGCGAGCGCTTTTTTTTGCCTGGAGAAAATGAACCTTTAAGGTCTGTAGAAACAAATCGTCCTCTTGATGATTTCAAACTCATATTTTTTTCCGTTTCTTTTGAGGCTGACCTGGTAAATCTCGTCACCATTCTTAAACTTTCAGGGCTTTCTCCTTTGCGAGAAAAAAGAAAAGGAAATCCACCTGTTATAGCAGGAGGCATTGCTACCTGGCTTAACCCCGACCCTTTTACCCCTTTTGTAGATGGCTTTTTTCTTGGGGAAATAGAAGCCTTTGCCGAAGAACTGGTAAACTATCTGGTTGACGAAAAACCCCTGGAAAACCTCTCCTGCTATCTATCTGCTGATTACGAACTTGTTTTTGACGAAGAAGGTTCTCTCCTTGAAATCAAACATCCCCCAGTTAAAAGACTTATAGCTGAAAGGCTTGATAAACCTCCTCTCTCTGGGCTCTTAACCAAAGAGACTGAATTTTCAGAAACTTATCTTCTGGAAGTAGGCCGTGGCTGTGGCCGTGGTTGCCGTTTCTGTGCCGCGGGCATCCTTTATCGCCCGCCAAGGCCCTGGCCCAAAGAACTTTTGCTGTCTGCCCTTGACGAAATACCAGAAGGCGCCAAAGTTGGCCTGGTAGGCCTTGAGTTTTCCTCAACGGAAACCATAGAGGCCTTAGGAGAAGCCCTTCTTGCCAAAAACTGCACAGTTACCTTTTCCTCTCTCAGGGCTGATGCTCTTACTGAAAGCTTCGTAAAATTGCTTGCTTGCCAGCGCACCGCTACCATTGCCCCAGAAGCTGGAAGTGAAACTCTAAGAAAAGTAATAAACAAAGGCCTGAAAGAAGAAGACATAATTTCAGCTGCTACCCTTTTAGGCCAGGCTGGTATCAAGGCCTTAAAACTTTATTTCATGGTAGGGCTCCCTTACGAAACGCAAGAAGACCTTGAAGCCATTGTGAAACTCTCCAAAAAGATTCGCCATAACCTTGATAAAGAAACTCGGCCTAAAGGCTATGTAATAGACCTGCGGGTAAGTGTGGCCTCTTTTGTTCCCAAACCACACACCCCTTTTCAATGGGCTCCTTTTGAGGGGGTAAGTACATTGAAAAAAAAGCTCAACTGGCTTAAACGAGAGCTTCGTAAAATTTCAAGCACCCGCTTCACCAGTGATTTGCCCAAATGGGCGGCGTTTCAGGCCCTCATGGCCAGAGGTGACAGACGCCTCAAAAAACTTATTTTATCCATGGCAAGTGGTAAAAATTTAAATCAGGCCCTTAAAGAACTTCCCTTAAACCCAGAATTTATTATCGGTCGTGAAAGAAAAAGGGAAGAAGTCTTCCCCTGGGAAATAGTTGACCTGGGAGTCAAAAAAGAATTCCTATGGGAGGAATGGCAGCTTGCCCAAAAAGGGAAAGCAAGCCCGGGCTGCCTCCTTGGCCGCTGTAAACGCTGCGGGGCTTGCGGTTAATCTTTTTTAACCCTCCGCGTAGCCCTTAATTGAAGTACCTGTTGACGGAAAATATGCTCTACCAGACGATCCTGGTCTGCCTCGGTTATCCAGATAAACTTAAAGGCCACTTCATAACCACCTTCTGGTGATGGCTCAACTCTTATCACCTCTCCAAAAGTCTTCAGGAAAACCCAATCAGGAAGAAGCCCCAGATCTATTTCGTAAATAGCCCCTACCTGAACTTCTTCAGGGAGCCTTACCCTTAACCCCCCAGCTCCAAGATTTACTTCTACTTCGCGAAAACCTTTTAGAAACTTCTCTCCCAGAAGGTTTATCAAAATGCGGTCAAGTTTTTGGTTAAGAATCTGAAGCACCCCTGCTAACTCACGATCTTTTTCCCGCAATCTTTTGAGATAAGACTCAAGTTTAAATATTTCCCCTGGGGGCCTGATAGGGTCAATCCAGGGGCTTTCTTTGCCTTCACGAAAGTTTTCAAGTTTTTTTTCAAACTCTTCCCGTGAAAGAGGGGTGAGTCTCAAAAGAACGTGGTCATAAATACGGATATAATTCCGCTTTTCTTCAGCTTTCCCTGTCATTTGGCCTCCTGTGGTAAAGGTTCTTGTTCTTTAGGGTGTTTAAAAGTTTCTTTATACTCTAGAAGAGGAACTTTCTTCTGTAAAAGAATTATTTCTACCCGACGATTAGCGGCTCTGTGCTGTGGAGTATCGTTTGGATATAATGGCCGGCTTGGCCCATAGCCTACAGCGGCTATTTGGTCAGGCAAAACAAACTTATGCGCCAATAAAAACTCCACTACCGCCACCGCTCTGGCCGCGGAAAGCTCCCAGTTAGAGCGATAACGCCCAGAAACAATGGGTAAATCATCCGTATGGCCGGCTACCACTATCTCCCCGTCAAAAAGTTCAAGAATTTCACCAATCTTTAGCAAGACCTGTTTGGCTCTGGGAGTTAAAGTGGCGCTGCCTTTAGGGAAAAGCAGTTCATCTTTAAAGCGAAGAACAACCCGGTCTTTAAGGCTTTCTATCTGGATTTCACCTTTTATCATTTCAAGCTTAACCGTGGCCTTAACGCGCTCAAGAAGGTCATCCACAGTGAATTTGGGCGGGAATTCCGTGGTCACAACGCTTATACCTTTGGGTAGCTGAAAGACGATTTCTTCACGTTGTACACCGAAGGCATCTTTTAAAGAGCCAGCGACTTCTTTAAAGCGGGCTGGGTCCATTTCGGAAAAAGAGAGCAACAACACGAAAAAACACATAAGAAGGGACATAAGATCAGCAAAGGTGGTCATCCATTTAGGAGCCCCGCCTCCTTCCGCCTTTTTCTTCCGTCCACCAGCCATTATTCACCACCTTCAGTGCGCTTTTTAGGAGGCAAAAAGGCTTTAAGTATCTCTTCAAGAACACGAGGGTTTAGACCTTTTTGTAAGCCTATCACCCCTTCAATAATCAGCCGGTAATTCAACTGTTCTTCCTGGGAACGCAACTCCAGTTTGTTGGCAATGGGCGCAAAAAAGAGGTTGGCAAGGATAGCACCGTAAAGGGTGGTCAAAAGGGCAACTGCCATAGAAGGACCAATGGCTTTAGGGTCAGACATGTTGGCCAGCATCTGCACCAGACCAATAAGGGTTCCTATCATACCGAAAGCCGGGGCCAGGTCCGCCATAGTTTTAAAGAGCTTTTGCCCGGTTTCATGGCGCTCAGCAGTAAGTTCAACCTCTTTATTAAGCACTTCTTCTATAAATTCGGCCTCGTGCCCGTCAACACAAAACATAATGGCCTTTTTAAGAAAAGGATTATTTATGGGCTGCTTTTCAAGTTTAAGGAGACCTTCTCGACGGGCAATGTTAGCCAGATTAGTAATTTCTTTGATTATTTCTTCAGGGGGTTCAAGCTTATTAAAAAAGGCCTTCATAGCTACTTTTATAGAACCCAAGACATCTGGCAACGAAAAAGATATAAAAGAACCGGCAATAGTTCCGCCTACCACGATTAAGATAGAAGGAATATTGATAAAAAGCCCCAGACTTCCACCCATTAAAATAGAGGCCAGAATTAGAACTATACCGAGCACTAAGCCGATAACGGTTCCCAGGTCCATAAAACCTCCGCCACTATAAAGTTCTCACCGTTGTTATCGGCAAAAAATAAAGAAGGATTAAGGCCCCAGATTTTACCTGTCCCTAAAATTGGTTTAACTTAAGAGGCATGAATCCGAATAGAGATTACCTCTTGGCCCTTTTAAGAGGTGAAGAAGATGTTTTTATCGCCCTTTTAGAAACCAAAAAATTAAAAGAGAAATATTTTGGAAACTTTGTAGAGACTTGCGGTATTCTTAATACCAAAAGCGGTCATTGCCCTTCTGATTGTAAGTTCTGCGCTCAATCAAAGCATTGGTCAGCCAAAATTAACACTTATCCCTTACTTGAAGAAAAAAAGATTCTTGCCGCGGCGGAAAAGGCTTATGAGGCAGGTGTTAATCGCTTCAGCCTGGTAACAAGTGGGGTAAGACTCAGCCGTCAAGAATTCAAGCAAATACTAAAAGTAATTGAAGCTATAAAAAAAACTCTCCCTGGCCTTAAGCTTTGCGCCTCTCTTGGCCAGTTAGGTTACGAAGAACTTAAAGCCTTAAAAGAAGCTGGCCTTTCGCGTTACCATCATAATTTAGAGACAGCTGAAAGCTTTTATCCCTACATCTGCAGCACTCAAAATTGGCAGGACCGCCTGAAAACCGCCGAAAGGGTAAAAGAAATAGGCCTTTCCCTTTGCTGTGGTGGAATTTTTGGCCTGGGAGAAACAGCTGAACAAGTTATAGAACTAGGTGAAACTTTGCATAATCTTGCTCCTGACTCCATTCCGATTAATTTCCTGCACCCTATTCCAGGTACTCCGTTAGAAAAGGCTTCCTTTTTAACACCCACAAAGGCCCTGGCTATTTTAGCAGTGCTTCGTTTTTTGTTGCCAGATAAAGAAATAAGGGTTTGTGGTGGTCGGGAATATAACCTCAGGGACTTGCAGGCCCTTTTACTCTTGCCATCTAACGCTTTGATGGTAGGAAATTACTTAACCACTTCAGGAAGGAAGCTTTCTGATGATAGCCAGATGATAAAAGACCTGGGTTTTAAAAGCTCACTCAAAATTTAAGGGGCACTTTTCTGTGCCCCTTTTACCAAATTAAGCCTGGGCCTCTTCAGCCTCCTCGTTTTCCTGGGGCAGGATATCCGCGTACTCTTTTTTAAAGAAGATAATTCGCTGGCAGATAGGACATTCGTAAATGCGATCATCACGCTGCAGTTCATTATATAACTGAGGGGGAATATTCATATGGCAGCCATCACAAATGGCGTTTATCACCGGCACTACAGCTACTCCATTGCGGTGTGATTTAATGAATTCATAGCGCTTAAGAAGATTAGCCGGAATATTTTTGGCAATATTTTCTCTTTTCTTCCAGATACCCTCTCTTTCCTTATCAAGCTCTGCCCGGTGAGCTTCATATTTTTTGCGTTCTTCTTCAACCTGTTTTTCAACTTCAGCAATTTCTGCCTTAAGCTCCTCTTTTTGCTTATTGAGTTCTTCCACGCGTTCCATCATCTTTAGGAGTTCTTCTTCACGGAGCTTATTAGCCTTTTTTATTTCTTCTATCTCTTTGAGAAGGGCCTGGTATTCGCGCTGGGCTTTAACTTCCATAAGCCGCGTCTGACTCTTTTTTAAGCGCTGGTATTCTTGCTCAAGCTCCTCTTCAAACTTTCGGCGCTTAAATTTTAGTTCTTCAATTTCGTTTTCAAGGGCTTCCATTTCTTTCTTCTTTTGGGCCAAGGCCTCTTCGGCTTTTCTCAAAGATTCTGGAAATTCCTCTTTAGCCTTATCTAAAGCCAAAATTTTTAAATCAATCTCCTGCAATTTGATGAGATTTACGATTTCCTCCCGCACTATTTACCTCCTCCTTTAAAATAACGGTGTAAACGGGCTTTTCTCTTTTAACACACTAATTTTTAAGTCTTCATGCTTATCTTTAGCCAATTTTTGGAAAAAATCAGCCATTTGAGGCACTATTAATATTTCTGATTCAAAATGCCCCACAGAAATTAAAGAAAGTCCTCTGGCTTCAGCTTCACGGGCCTGATGATATTTAACTTCAGCCGTAATATAAACATCCGCCCCTAAAGAAAGTGCCTTTTCAAATAAATCTCCCCCTGCTCCACCACATAAAGCCACTTTTTTTACCAGCTTTTTCGGATCCCCAACCATAAAAACTGCTGGCGAATTCAATAGACGGCTCAATTTTTGGGCAAGTTCATAAAGGGTACATTCTAAAGGCAACTCTCCTATTCGCCCTAACCCGTAGTTATGGTCATAGGCCTCTGTTGGCCAGACATCTATAGGAACTTCTTCATAAGGATGAATTTCTCTAATCCTGCTAATAACCCGGGCGAGGCGAAATTCAGGTACTAAAAATTCTACTCTGGTTTCAGGCAAAAGGTTTAGTTTGCCGATTGTGCCTTCGTAGGGACTTGCCCCTTCTTCAGGATAAAAACTCCCTGTGCCCTCTACGGCAAAAGAACAGGCCAGGTATTTCCCCCGACGGCCTGCGCCTTCTTTCAGCAAAATTTCTCTTATTTTTTCCTCATAACCCTTGGGCACGTATAAATTCAGCCGAAACAATCTGGCGCCCTTGGCTGGTAAAAGGGCCTTTTCCGCCTTAAGGTGTAAAGCCCTGGCTAGAACATCACTTACGCCGTCTTTTGCTGAATCAAGATTAGTATGGCAGGCTATTAATGAAATATCGTTTTCTGCCAGTTTTTTAACGGCTATACCAGGCCAGCTATCCCAACAGATTTGTTTGAATGGTTTGAAAAAGAAGGGATGATGAGTGACAAGACAATCTACCTTTTGGGTTAAGGCCTGAGAGAGAGTATCTGGAGTTAAATCCAGGCAAAGGCCTAGGTGCTTAACCTGCTTTTTAATAGAGCCAAGCTGAAGGCCAACGTTATCCCAATCCTCAGCTAACTTTTTGGGCGCCCAATCCTCTAAAGCGGCTATAATTTCCTCAACAGTGATGGCCATTTTTGAACAAAAATAAAAGGTGCATTTCCATGCACCTTTAAAATTGGTGGGCCCACCTGGACTCGAACCAGGGACCTACCGGTTATGAGCCGGTGGCTCTAACCAGCTGAGCTATGGGCCCACTATATTTTTATTTAAAATGTATCCTCATCCCGTCTTTTGTCAACCAGTCCCGATTTGCTAGACATTTTTTATAAAACAGCGCAATTTTCGGCTACGACTCGGATGCCTTAGTTTGCGTAAGGCCTTGGCTTCTATCTGCCTTATTCTTTCTCTCGTTACCCTAAATTCCCTACCTACTTCTTCAAGGGTATGCTCTCCCTTTTCACCGATACCAAAACGCATGCGCAAGACTTTCTCTTCTCTAGGAGTAAGGGTGGCCAGAACCCTTCGCGTTTGTTCTATAAGACTTAAAGAAACAGCTACCTGGTCTGGAGGAGGAACACTGGGATCTTCTATAAAATCTCCCAGATGAGAATCTTCATCATCTCCTATAGGAGTTTCAAGAGAAATAGGTTCTTTGGCTATTTTGAGAATTTTGCGGACTTTTTCCACAGGGAGTTCAAGTCTTTCAGCAATTTGTTCAGGAGAGGCTTCCTGCCCGGTTTCTTGATAAATCTGGAGGGAAACCCTTACCAATTTATTTATGGTTTCAATCATGTGAACAGGGATACGAATGGTACGAGCCTGGTCAGCAATAGCCCTGGTGATAGCCTGCCTTATCCACCAGGTAGCATAAGTGCTAAACTTATAACCCCGCCGATAATCAAATTTTTCCACTGCTTTCATAAGTCCGATATTACCTTCCTGAATTAAATCCAGGAATTGTAACCCTCGGCCGGTATATTTTTTGGCAATAGAGACCACCAGCCTTAAATTGGCTTTAACCAGCTCATCCTTGGCTTTTCTAATCTTCTCCAGAGAACGCTCAAGATCGCGGGCTACTTCTTCAATTTTTTTAGCAGTAAGGCCAGTTTGTTTTTCTGCCTCTTCTATGGCTTTTTTAGCCAATAAATACCTGGCCCTAAGATTAAGGAAATGGTTAACATCCATTCCCAGCTTGGCCGCTGATTTTTCTATTTCCGAGAAGTGGCCGTTAGTTCTTTGAAAGTGGACAGAAAGGCTTGAAAGGGAACGTCCAGATTCCCGTTCACAGGCCTGAAGATCTTTACGAGCCATGCAAATCTTTTCGTAACCTTCCAAAATGGGCCGGGTTATCCTTTCCAAACATCGCTTGTCAAGACGCAGTTGATAAAGGCGTTCTAAAATCTCTTCGCGAAGCTTCCTGGCTCTTTGACGCATACGGGCCCTGGCCTGTTTATTGGAGGTTGAAACAAGGGCTCCTTCTAAACTCAATAAATCTCTGGCTATACAGCGGATTTCTAATAAAACCCCCCGAAGCCCCTGGCTTCGCTGTTCAATATCAGATTCGTTGTCAGAAAAACAGTCATCAAGGTCTCTTACTATTTCGCGAGCCTTAAGTTTTCCAGCAAAAAATTCTTCACAAATATTAAATATTTCTTGTACTACTCCCCGGGCTTTAATGGCTATCTTTAATGCCTCTCGTTCGCCCTGTTCAATAATCTTAGCCACCACCACTTCTTCTTCACGGCTCAAAAGGCGAGCCTGCCCCATCTCTTTAAGGTATAACTTCACCGGGTCCGAACGAGAAACATCTTTACTGACCTCTTCGGTAATCTCCTCAAGAGAAGCCTCTTCTACCTTAGTGCCTATATCAAGACTTTCTACCAGGTCAGCCACTTCCTCAATGGGCATTGCAAAAGATTTAAGTATGGATTCTTTTCGTACCTCCCCTGCCCCTTTTTCTTTAAATTTAAATTCCTCCAAGACTCCCAGGTCTTTGGTGAGGTCTGCCATACCCCCCTCCCTTTTTAAATTTTAAAATTATCAAAGTGGCAAAGATCTTGATATTCTTTCAACAATCGCAAGGCTTCCTCTTCCCGGCCGGCCCTTTCTGCCTCTTTGATGGCCTGACGAATCTCCATAAGCTTCTTTTTACTCTTCTTTTTGAGCAACCAGCATTTTATCCCGGCAAAAACTTCTTCAGGAGAAACTTCCTCAAAAGGCGGTGGGGAAAGGAGAATTTCACTAAGCAAAGCCTGGAGCTCTAGATCTTCAAGAGAGAGATCCGCGTAAGACTTGTTTTCAAGTTCAGAGAGTTTTTCTATAAGAACGCGATATAGAGGATTTTGAACATGTTCAAGTATCCCTTCTTCTAACAAGTCAGCCAGAAACTTAGGGTAATGCACTAAAAACTCTAGCACCAATCTTTCAGAATAGACCTTCCCTTTAGGTGAAGGCGACTGAAAAGACGGACGGGAATCAAAGGCACGACGCAGAGCCGTCTCAGAAACACCCAGCTTTTCTCCCAGCTTGGAAAGTTCAAGCTCAAAAAGAAGAGGGTCTTTTATGGCGGCAAGCGCTGGTTTTATTTCCTGAAATAGGCGCAGGCGGCCCTCAGGCGTTTTAGAAAAACGAGGTTCAAGTACCACGATCATAAAGTCAAAAATATCCTGAGCTTCTTCAACCAGTTTACGAAATCCTTCGGCACCGAATTTTCTCACGAAAGTATCAGGGTCCTCACCAGCGGGAAGAGAAATTACCTTGGGGAAAAGGCCTTCATTCAGAAAAATAGGAGCTGCCCGCAATGCCGCCTTAACTCCTGCTTCATCAGCATCAAAAACCAGATACCATTCAGAGGCAAGAGAACGAAGTTGCCTGGCGTGGTGGGGGGTAAGGGCTGTGCCAAGGGTGGCCAATACCTCGGTAACTCCTGCTTCAAAAAGGGAAATCAGATCAAAGTATCCCTCTACTATAAAGCCCTGTTTTGCCTCCCTGATAAAAGACCTGGTTTGATAAAAACCATAAAGAATAGAACCTTTGTGATAAACAGGAGTTTCGGGTGAGTTGAGGTATTTGGGCTCACCTTGACCAAGCACACGCCCCCCAAAGCCTACCACACGACCAGAGTGGTCATAAATAGGGAAAATAAGACGTTCACGGAAGCGGTCATAAAAACTGCCATCAGTGCGCCTGATCAGGAGACCCGCCTGCTCCGCTAGCTCAAGAGGAACTCCCACTAATTTTAAGTGCGATGCCAAGCTGTCATAAGAGGCTGGAGCAAAACCAAGCCCAAACGCCTTAGCCACCTTAGATGATATTCCCCGTTCTTTCAGGTAGCCTCTGGCCTTTTCCCCTTCTTTTGAAGACCATAAAAGATGCTCAAAAAAACGCTTAGCTTTCTGATTAACTTCAAAGAGCTTCTCTCTAAAACTATCTTCTTTAGTGTCCCAGGAGATAGGAATATTGAAACGAGAGGCAAGTTCTTTTACCGCTTCTACAAAGTCAAGGTTATGAAATTTCATGTAAAAAGCGATAACATCACCACCAGCTCCGCAACCAAAACAGTGAAAAATTTGCCTCTCTTCATTAACTGTAAAGGAGGGCTTGCGATCAGCGTGAAATGGGCAAAGCCCCAGATAATTTCGCCCTACTTTCTTTAAAGCTACATGCTCACCGATAATATCAACAATATTGGCAGTTTCTTTTATACGCCTTACGGCCTCTTTAAGGCTCAAAGGGCTGCCTCCTTGGTGGCTAATTCTACCACTGTTACCGCTTCACCGCCTTCGTAACTTTCTCCAGGCCTCACCAGGGCCACCAGGGCATGAGCTTTTAAGTAATCGCGCACGGCCCTCATAAGCCTGCCGGTTCCCAGGCCGTGTATGATAATCAAGCGCGCCTTGCCAGCGAGAAATGCCCTATCAAGGGCTTTATCCAGCTCATGAAGGGCATCTTCCACTTTTAAACCTATCAGGTTAATGGTATCTGGAGCCTCCTTAGAAACCTCCACTTTATAGGAAGTCTTTTTAGAACCGGGAGCATCTTTCTTTGGTAAAACTATAAGTTCTTTGGGAGATACTTCCACCCTGAAAGGCCCTATTTGCACTTCTACCAGGTTTCCTTTAAAACGAAGAACCTTACCCTCCTGCTCCACCCCTTTTATTTTTACCAAAGCCCCTGGCTCTAAAGTACCTGTTTTTTCTTGACCAGGAGAAAGCTCCCGAGCCTTTTCTTTAAGAAAAGAAGAAAAGGCTTCCCTCGCCTTCTTTTCCCGAAGACCTCTTTTTTCTATGGAGTGCAGAAAAGTTTTGAATTCTTCTTCAAGAGAGGCAAGCTTTTCTTCGGCCTCTTCAAGCAACGCCTTTTCTTTAGCGGCGAAGTCCTCTTTAAGCTTTGCCTCAAGCTGTTTTAAATCCTTCTCTCTTTGGGCCAGCTCTTCTTTTTGGCGTAAAAGCTCTTCTTTTTCAAGGGAAAGCTCTTCAAGCCGTTTTCGTAAAGCCCTGATTACTTCTTTAAAGCTCTCGTCGCCTTTGCCAAAATAATCCTGGGCCTTGCTGATGATTTTAGGAGGAAGGCCAAGCCTTTCAGCTAAAAGTAAACCCTGAGATAAGCCCGCCACTTCGTAAACAAGACGATAATTAGGAAGCCCGGTTTCTTCGTCAAAACCAACGGCAATAGGCAAAACCCAGTCTTTAGAGAAAGAAAAGGCCTTAAGGGCCTCGTAATGAGTGGTGGCAAGGACTCGTGCCCCTCGTTCATAAAGCTCTTCAAGTATAGCCATAGCCAGGGCAGCACCTTCTTCTGGAGCAGTACCACGGCCTATCTCGTCAAGTAAAAAGAGCCGCCGCGGGCCAGCTATTTCTAAAGCCTCTTTAAGATTTTTAACGTGAGCCGAAAAAGTACTTTCGTTTGAAGAGATATCCTGCTCATCGCCTATATCAACGAAGATGTCTTCAAAGATGGGAACCTCACTGTCAGGCGAAGCAGGAATGGGAATAGCACTCTGAGCCATGAGTATCAAAAGGCCAACGGTTTTTAAGGCCACGGTTTTCCCGCCCATGTTTGGCCCGCTAATAATTACTACCGGGCGGTTTTCTGGAAAAGTAAAGTCATTACGCACTACTTCTCGTGAAGAAAGCAATAGCAGAGGATGAGCAGCGCCCTTCAAAATGAGAGAGCCTTCTTTTTTAAAAGCAGGGAGAGTGCCTTTTATCTCTCTAGCAAAAGCCACTTTGGCCTGCAAAAGGTCTATTTCAGCAATAACTTCTTCAAGCTCAAAAAAAGCTTGGGCGTTTTCTGCTACTTTAGCTGAAACCTCTTTAAGAATCCGTTCCTTTTCTCTTTCTTCCGCTCGCTTTAAAGCCTCGATTTCATTGGTAATTTGAAGAATTTCAATAGGCTCAATAAATACGGTGGCTCCACTGGCAGAAACATCATGTAAAACTCCAGGGACTTTGGCCTTGGCCTCGGCCTTTACTGGAAACACGTGACACCCCTCACGTTGAGCAATAATCTCTTCCTGGAGAAAACCCGAACGGGCATATTTTTTGAGAAGCTCTTCGAGGCGCTTTCTAAGCCTTTCTTCAGCCTTGCTTTGGGCCACTTTTAAAGAATAAAGCTCTGGAGAGGCATCAGGCTTAAGCCCCTGGTCATCAAAGAGATTCTCAAAATAACGCCTTAAACCTGAAAAATTAGGAATTCTAGCCTTTATAGCCTTAATAGGCCAGGCATCAGCTTGGGTAAGATAAGAAAAAAGTTTCCTTGCTACCTGAAGATAACGACGCAAAATAAGGCACTGTTTTTCGGTTAAAAACCCGCTTTTAAGAGTTCTATTAATCAGCGGACTGGCAACAGGAAGTGAAGCAAGGGGAGGCCTTCCATTTTCAATTATTAGCCTCTCTATTTCGCGTAGTTTCTCAGCTTCTGTCTCAAGAAAAAGTAAATCTTTTGACGGGCCAAGTTTTGAGGCTAAATAAGCGCCTGGTTCAGTAAAAGTTTTTTGGCGCAGATTTTCTCTTATATGATGAAATTCAAGCTTTTTTAAGCTTTCTGGTCTCATCAAGGGTTTTGGAAAAAGATTTCTAAAAATAAAAAAACCCGGTCTCTGTTAACAGAGCCGGGTTTCAAAAACTAGTCACGCTGCTTCATGCGTTTGAGGCGTTTCAGCAGTCTCTTGCGAGCAGCCATGAGCTTTTTCTTACGGCGGACACTGGGCTTTTCGTAATACTCTCTCTTTTTAATTTCCGAAAGAATTCCCGCTTTTTCACACGCTTTTTTAAACCGTTTGAGGGCCTGTTCAAAGGGTTCGTCTTCTTTAACAATTACGCCAGCCAAAAAAATTCCCTCCCTCCATTTTTAGATGTCAAAAGACGATATTACCATCAGAAAAACCCCTGTCAACAAAGAAATTTAAGAAAATCAAACAAAACACAACTAAACCCTAGTTTTTTAATAGAAAATCAATTAAAAGCTGCTTCCGCTTTTCTTAAGCGGTCCATAATGGCCAGGCCAAGGCCCTTTTCTGGCACAGGTTCAGCCAGGATTAAATCTAAGCCCATCTTATCAAGTTCATGGAGATATTTAAAAAGGTTAGCCGCGGCCTCGCGCAAATCTCCTGAAGGTGAAAGCACACGCACTACTTCGTATTTGCCCTCAGGAGCCCTGGTAAAAGCGAGAAAACCTACTCTTTTTCCTTCTAATTTTAGGCATTTTCGCCAGATTTTAAGGGGAGTTCTCGGGGCATAATGACTTTTTAGCTGCCCGGGAGCCTTTGGTTTTGAAGCTTTTTTTCTTATTTTGATATCTCCCAGAACCTCTCTTAAGGCCTCAACAGGCACTCCTCCTGGCCGTAATAAAAGCGGCTCTTTTTCGGTTAGATCAAGGATGGTTGACTCAAGCCCCACCTGACATTCTCCGCCATCAAGAATAAAAAGCTCATCTCCAAAATAAGAAAGCACGTGTTCAGCCCTGGTGGGGCTGAGCTGGCCAAAGGGATTGGCACTGGGAGCTGCCAGAGGAAAGCCGCATTCTTTAATAAGGGCAAGGGCCACTTCGTGTGCCGGCATCCTTAAGGCTACCGAAGGGAGACCAGAAGTAACTATGTCTGGCACTGCCTTCTTTTTAGGTAAAACTAAGGTCAAAGGCCCAGGCCAGAAATGGCTAGCAAGAATTCTTGCTCGCTCATCAAAATGGCTAATCTCTTCAGCCATGGAAACATCAGCCACGTGAACAATTAAAGGGTCAAAATGAGGACGCTTTTTAAGTTCAAAAATTCTTGCCACGGCTTTTTCATTAAACACGTTGGCTCCCAGGCCGTAAACCGTTTCTGTGGGGAAGGCTATCAGCTCCCCAGCCTTTAAAAGCTTAGCAGCTTTTTTAATATTCTCTCGCGTAGGCTCAACTATGGGCATTTTTTAGACCTAGTCATTTTTTAGCCCCAGTAAATATTCTAGCTCATTCTAGCTCAGCTTACCGTAACTTTCACTATAAGGGACAGGCAAACTTTTTAAGCCCCGCCA
>NZ_LSFI01000035.1 GCF_001642325.1 Thermodesulfatator autotrophicus
AGAAAAAATATTTCATCCCAGAGCTTGAAAACTTAGAAGCAGGTGAAAACATTCTTGAAGCCTTTGACATAGACTGCCTTGAAATAGAAACTATTCTTTTTCAAACTGGTTATCTTACTATCAAAGATTTGCAGAAGAAGGGTCCTCGCCGACGCTATTCTCTTTCTTATCCTAACCTGGAAGTAAAGATGAGTTTTGCAGATAGTATTCTTAACTGGTATGTAGAGAGACGAACGGAGAAGGAAAGAATAATTGACCGTCTTTACGATGTTCTTGAAGCCAGCGATCTGGAGAAACTGAAAGTTATTTTCAAGTCATTTTTTGCGTCAATACCGCATGATTGGTACAGGAAGACAGAGCTTCACCACTACGAGGGTTTTTATGCCAGTGTTTTTTACTGTTATTTTACGGCCTTAGGGGTGGATGTGCGAGTGGAGGAGGCGGTAAGTCACGGGCGCCTTGACATGGCGGTAATATTTGAAAGAAGGTGTTACTTATTTGAGTTTAAAGTGGTAGAGCTTGAGCCAGAAGGGAAAGCTTTAGAGCAGTTAAAATCCAGGGGTTACCACGAAAAGTATGTTGATAGATGCCAGGAAATATATCTTATTGGCGTTGAGTTCAGTAAAAAGGAAAGGAACATAGTAGGTTTTGAGTGGGAAAAAATAAGGTCTATTTAATCCATCCCACCCCCAAATCTTTCCACTTCGTAGGTGGCGGACGCTCCCCAAAACCTACCTCTTCTTCCTTATCCACCCACAGATTTTTATATTCGGCAAACCCGGACGGTTCAACTCCCACGAAATAGACCTGAGAGAGCCACAGATGAGGTGGAGCAAGTAGTCCTTTTCTTCTGGGCCTAAGACGTTGGGGCCGGATAGAGCCGTGCAGGAGATAACATGATAAGCCTCTTTTGGATCATTCATAAAGAAACAAGGAATAGGAATACGTGGCATAGCAAAACTACTTTTAAAGTTTACTTTTAAAATTTTCGTCTTTGCCTGTCCCTTTTATCAGCTAAACTCTGGCGAGGCTTTAAAAGTTTGCCTGTCACTTCAAAAAATGCCATAAAGCCAGGGTGGCCAATATTATTTTAGCTCTAAGCAGCTATTTTAGTAGGAGATTTCGTATGTTAGATATATTAGATGTTAGAGAGGCGCAAACAACGGAGACAAGAATTGGCTAAAGGTATTTATGAATAATGTCAGGGCTTAAAGTGTTCCACAAATTCTATTTTTATTTCTTAGTAGGCTTCCTGCTGGCTTTTGCCTCCCAAGAAGTTTTGGCAGGTGAAAAGGTTTTTATCCTTCCTATCCAGGAAGCGATTACTCCCCTTACAAATTCTAAAATTGAACAAGCAATTAACCGCGCTGAAAAAGAAGGGGCCGTCTGCTTGATAATTGAACTTGATACCCCGGGAGGGCTTGTTTCTAGCACCCGAAAGATTGTAAAAAACATCCTTTCAGCCGAAATACCCATAGTGGTTTACGTATATCCTTCCGGAGCACAAGCAGCCTCAGCAGGCACATTTATAACTCTTGCCGCGCACATAGCAGCCATGGCCCCTGGCACTAATATTGGAGCAGCACATCCGGTGACTATGGGCCAGGGCAAAGACAAAGAAATGATGAAAAAGGCGGCCAATGACTTAGCGGCTTTTGCCAGGTCTTTAGCCAAACTTAGAGGCCGTAATGCTGATTGGGCGGAAAAAGCGGTACTGGAAAGTGTCTCTATCACCGCTGAAGAGGCACTTAAGTTAAAAGTAATAGACTTAATCGCCGAAAATCCCAGAAATTTGTTGCAAAAAATAAACGGCCGTAAGGTAACCCTTACCAAAAACAGAGAAATAATTTTAAAGACAAAAGATGTCCAAATAATTACTCTTAAAGAGACATTGAGAGATAAAATTCTCCGTCTTATCACCAACCCTAATATTTCTTACATTCTTCTGATGTTAGGCCTGGCTGGCCTTTATTTTGAGCTGTCAAATCCCGGCACTATTCTCCCTGGCGTAGTTGGTGTTTTGTGTTTGATTCTGGCTTTTTATTCCATGCATCTTCTGCCGGTTAATTACGCCGGGCTACTTTTAATATTGCTCTCTGGAGTGTTTTTCTTTTTAGAAATCAAGTTAACAAGTTACGGCCTTCTGGCGTTAGCAGGCCTAATAAGCCTTATTTTGGGTTCTCTTATGCTTTTTGACCAGAGCCCGGAAGGGCTGAAGCTGGCCAAAGAGGTCTTTTTCCCCATACTGGGAAGCACGGCTTTATTTTTCGTAAGCATAACCTTTTTGGCTGCCAAAGCTGCTTTGCGTAAACCAACTACCGGGGCCGAAGGCCTCATCGGAGAAGAAGGCAAAACTCTTACCCCTGTTAGCCCTAAAGGAGGGCAGGTTTTTGTCCACGGTGAAATATGGCAGGCGGTAAGTAATGAGAAAATTCCTGAAAACACCGAAATAGTCGTAGAAAAAGTTGAAGGCTTTCGTCTAAAGGTGAAAAAAAAGAGTTGATATGGCCATTTGTCGTGCTTGCGGAAGGGAATCCATCACCATCTCGGCTAAAATTAGTTTTTGTGTAAATTGTATAAGGGAAAAATGGCCCCAAATAAGCCAGGAAATAGAAAATATACACCGCGCTACCAGAAAAGCTTTCGGCCTTCCAGAAGCTCCTCCCAGAGATAGTGAAGGACTACTCTGTAACCTGTGTCATCATAAATGTCGCATTCCACAGGGAGAATTTGGCTATTGTGGAGTGTGGCAAAACCACCAGGGTCGGCTGGTAGGCCCCGGAAAAGAAAGAGCTTACGTATCCTGGTATCTTGACCCTTTACCCACTAATTGTGTGGCTGACTTTGTATGTCCGGGAGGAACCGGAGCTGGTTACCCTCGATTTGCTCATTTGCCTGGCCCAGAACGCGGCTATGCCAATCTAGCGGTATTTTATGAAGCCTGTAACTTTAACTGTCTCTATTGCCAGAACTGGCACTTTAAAGCCCGTAAGCTCGGAGAAGCGTTAAGACTAAGCCATGAGATGCTGGCTGATTTAAAAGAACATGTATCCTGTGTCTGCTTTTTTGGAGGAGACCCAGGACCCCAGGCTCCTCATGCCATCTCCTGGGCTAAAGAAGCCCGTAAGCTCAAAAAAGATAAGATTTTTAGAATTTGCTGGGAAACAAATGGTGCAGAAAATCCTAGAATCATAAAAAATATTATGACCCTTTCCCTTGAGTCCGGCGGTTGCGTTAAAATTGACTTAAAAGCGGCGAGCGAATCTCTTCACTATGCCCTTTGCGGGGTTTCTAATAAACAAACCTGGGAAAATTTTGCTCTTCTGGCAGAGATGGCCCAAAGCCGCCCTGAGCCTCCGGCCTTAATCGCTTCAACCCTGCTTGTGCCAGGCTATATTGACGAAGAAGAACTGGAAAAAATAGCCGCTTTTATTTCGTCTCTATCTAGGGATATACCCTGGTCTCTTCTGGCGTATTACCCGACCTTTTACCTTGATGACTTACCAACTACCTCAAGGCGTCATGCTGAAATGGCTCTGGCTATAGCCCAAAAGTATGGTCTCAAAAGGGTAAACCTAGGAAATCGCCATCTCCTCTCAGAGGCTTATTAGTTTGACTTTCGGAGTTTTTTAAACCAAAAAAGCCTTCCGAAATAATTTAGAGAAACGGAGAAAAAATGCTTGGCTTCGCTTGCAATGATAACTTTCCTGTTATTGCAAAAGGGCCCGCACAGGCAAAGCATCTCAATATCTTTGCAAAGAATTTAGGAGGATAAAATATGAACATACAGGACTTAAAAATCATCCATTCAGTCCTTAGCCAAGAGCTTGGGCCAGGTTGGCTCTGGCTGATGTTTAAGGCCTCTTTAAAGCAGAAGGCTATCTTAAAGAAAACGAAATGGGCCGGGCGCTCTGACGAAGAAGCACAATTTGTGAAGCGCCTTCCGATAGCTGTGGCCCTTTATCAAGAACTTCAAAACCTCAAAGGGAAAGAAATGGCCTACGAAATTATTAAAAAGATCCTTATCCCTTTGGGCTGTGCCGAACAAAAACGCTATTTAGAAAAGCTTACCAAAAGTGGCCAAACCCCCATGGAAAGACTCATAGCCTTTAACGACCTGATGGAAAAAGAAGGAGCCTTAAAATTCAATACTTATGAATATCTTACTAAAGGGCCAGATAAAGCTCATTTTATCGTAAAGCGTTGTGTCTTTTATGAATTTTTCAGTGAAACTGGAGTTCCAGAACTGACTAAAATTTTCTGCGAAATAGATGGAGTTTTCCTTTCTGAGGCTTTCCCTGAAATAAAATTTCACCGGGGTCATTCCAAAGAAAATACCATTGCCTTTGGCCGAAAACACTGCGACTTTATTTTCGAAGCTCACTAACATTCCTCAAAAAATTACATTTTTGTAAAGTACGGTTTGTAAGTTTTGACATTTTTGTTTCTTTTGTCATATAAAAGACCTTCATTCCTTACCTTATTTTGGCCTCCCTTTTGCTAGTCAAATCAAAAAAACACAGGAGGAGGTAAAGTGATAAACGCAGCAGATACAGCTTTCCTTTTAATTTCGGCAGGTTTGGTGCTTTTAATGACTCCGGCTTTAAGTGTTTTTTACGGAGGACTTGTCCGGCGTAAAAATATCTTGGGAACGATTATGCAGAGCTTGATTTGCATAACGGTGGTTACCTTTTTATGGATTTATTTGGGCTACAGTTTGGCTTTTGGCCCGGATATCAAAGGCATTATCGGAGGATTGAAATATATAGCCTTAAGAGGCGTAGGGCAAAACCCAAGTCCAGATTACGCCTCTACGGTCCCTCACATTGTTTTTATGATTTATCAATGCATGTTTGCCATTATAACTCCGGCTTTAATTACCGGAGCCTTTGCCGAAAGGATGCGTTTTAAGAGTTTTCTCCTATTCGCCGTTTTATGGTCAATCCTTGTTTATAGCCCGGTTTGTCACTGGATATGGGGAGGAGGTTGGCTGGCCAGGCTTGGTGTATTGGATTTTGCCGGTGGCCTTGTCGTCCATCTTACTTGCGGAGTAGCTGCCTTGGTTACAGCTATTGTAGTTGGCCCACGGCGGGGATTTAGGCGTGAGGCTTTTATGCCCCATAACCTTCCTTTAACCGTCATTGGCACAGGGTTACTATGGTTTGGGTGGTTTGGCTTTAATGGCGGTTCAGCCCTGGCAGTAAACGGTATAGCCGCTCAGGCCTTTGTGAATACTCATATTGCCGGAGCTATGGGGCTTGGTAGCTGGCTTATTTTGGAATGGATTCACCAGAAAAAACCCACCACCCTCGGAGCTTGTAGTGGAGCCATAGCTGGGCTGGCTACCATCACTCCAGCTGCTGGTTTTGTTAACATTCACGCCGCGGTATTTATTGGCCTGTTAGCCGGGGCAATATGTTACTTGGCTGTTCTTTTTAAGAACAGAGCCGGCTATGATGACAGCCTTGATGTAGTAGGCATTCATGGAGTTGGTGGTCTATTGGGCACCCTTTGCCTAGGCCTTCTGGCTACTAAGGCTGTAAACCCTGATGGAGCTAATGGACTCCTTTTTGGAGGCCTATCTTTCTTCATAAGTCAATTAATAGGAATTCTGGCCGTAGGTATTTACACTTTTGTAATAACCTGGATTATTACCAAATTTGTTGACTTTATAATGGGTCTCAGAGTTGAACCCGAAGAAGAAGTAGCCGGACTTGATGTCTCTGAACACGGAGAGACAGCTTATAATATTTAAAATGGGTGGGGCATCGGGCCCTGCCCAACTTTTTCCAATTTGCCACTAATTTACTCCATTTAAGTCAATTTTAACTAATTATCTGACTATATAGCCCTATATTACCCACAAATTAGTTAAAATAGCATTTTTATATTTAAAGAATTTTTGCCTGTCCCTAATATTTGACTATATAGCTATTTAGCTATATATTTATCTCATGCTTTTAGAAAAGCGCCTCAAGGCCCTGGCAGATGGCACCCGGCTTAAGCTTTTGGGTTTACTTTCCCTTAGGCCCTGCTGTGTTTGTGAGATGGCTGAGGTAATAGGATTCTCTCAACCCACTATTTCCAGGCATTTGCAAAGGCTGGTTGAAGCAGGGCTGGTCTCATTTGAAAAGCGGGGCAATTATCAGGTTTATCGTCTTTCCCCAGAAGACGAAAAGGCCCAAAAGCTCCTGGCAATCGTTTTAGAACTATTGGCCGAGGAAAATATATTACCTTACCTGGAAGATGCCCTCAAAAAGGCAGATAAACGCTACCTCTGGGAGGACCTTTAGATGAACTGGCGTCGCGAAGTTTTAAACATTTTGCTTGGGCTAACTTTATTTGCTGTTTTTTATTTTTTGCCTGTCCCCAAACGTTTTCTTCAAGGAGTAAAAGAAGGCGTGCTCCTAGCCCACTGGTACGCCCAGGAGCATGTGATTTTTTGCCTGATACCTGCCTTTTTTATAGCCGGGGCCATTAGCTGTTTCCTTTCTAAAGAATCGGTCACGCGGTATCTCGGCCCCCAGGCACCTAAAGCATTGTCTTATGCTGTGGCCTCAGTAGCCGGGGCCATACTTGCCGTCTGCTCCTGCACAGTGCTTCCTCTTTTTGCCGGCATATACTTAAACGGCGCAGGCCTTGGCCCGGCCACTACCTTTCTTTATTCCGGCCCAGCTATCAATGTTTTGGCCATTATTCTTACCGCTCGCATTCTAGGCATTGACCTGGGCATTGCCAGAGGAATTGCTGCTATAATGACAGGAATTTTGATTGGCCTTTTGATGGCAGCTCTTTTTCGTAAAGAAGAAAAAGAAAGAATGGCCTCCTTTGAAGTGCAGGGAGAACCGCCTAAAAGGCCGCTATGGCAAAATATACTTTTTCTTGGAACATTGGTGCTCATTTTGGTTTTGGCTACCTGGGGAAAGGGCAGTGGTATTTTAGCCCTGATTTATCAATGGAAATGGATTTTGTTAGCCCTTGTTTCGGGAGCACTGCTTGTTCAACTTCGCCTGTTATTCCAAGTATCTTTGAACTGGCTTGCTGTTATCGTAATAACAGTGCTGTTAGCTGAAATACTTTTCCCCGGTCACAAGATATCTTTTCTTGCTGGCACAATAGCCTTTTCTCTAAGTTTATTTTTTACCGGAGGAGAGGCCAGGGAATGGTTTGAGGCCTCTTATCTTCTAGCCAGGCAAATTTTGCCTCTGCTTTTTTTTGGAGTCCTGGCTGCTGGCTTTTTTCTGGGAAGGCCAGGGCATGAAGGCTTTATCCCATCTCATTTTGTTACCAATCTAGTAGGTGGCAATTCTCTTCTGGCTAATTTTTTTGCCTCTGTGGTAGGGGCTTTTATGTACTTTGCCACTCTAACAGAAGTACCAATCCTTCAAGGATTATTGGGGGCAGGCATGGGCAAAGGCCCGGCCCTTGCCCTTTTGCTTTCCGGGCCGGCTGTCTCTTTGCCTAACATGCTCGTTATTCGTTCTATCCTTGGCACTAAAAAGACATTCGCCTTTGTTACTCTGGTAATAATTATTGCTACGGTAAGTGGATTTCTCTTCGGCAAATTTTTCTAAGGAGGTATGCCATGAAACTTATTCAAGTACTGGGGCCAGGTTGCCCAAAATGCGAAACACTTTACCAGAATGTTCAGAAAGTCATTGAAGAAACAGGAATTCCAGCCCACATAGAAAAAATAACTGACCTGAAACGAATTGCTCTCATGGGTGTGATTCAGACTCCAGGTTTAGTTATTGATGGTCAGGTAGTTTCGCAGGGGAAAGTGCTAAGTGTAGAAGAAGTAAAAAAACTTCTTTCGTAAGAGAGGGGCACAAAGCCCCTCTCCTTTACTTCATAGATGGTATGGGAAGTCCCATTCCTCCTAAACCTTTCATCATATTTTTCATAGAAAAGGTTTTAGCTGGTACTTTAAAATCCGCGTCTGAAACATTCAAAGAATAGTCAACTGCTTCCATGGTAAAGGAACCATCAGCACCTTCGCGAGAGATAAAAAGTGGCAACCCCTTTTTGTTGACACAAAATTCTATCTTTTCACCAGAAGATTGTACTTTTGGCTTGTAGCAACGAACTTTCTGGCCGGCTACTGTGCGAGTACTGGTTGCTGTGGCCGCTTTTTCAGATTCAGGAAATTCCTGAAAGCCTCCAGAAAGCATACCAGCAAGCCCACCTTCAAAACATTGCCAGCCTTTCTCAGTCTTAGAACAGGAATAACTTTTATCGTTAATCTTATAGACCCGAGAAGTTCTTCCGCCTTCTTCCATATCCATCCGATAGTTATTGCCTTTACGGTAAACAGTTTGATAGAGGACCTGCTGGCCTCCTGTTGGAGAGGATACCTTAATTTGATATTTCACCCGGTACCCTTCTTCCTGTCTCTTTTTAAGAAGAGAAAGATAAAAAGACCCTGCCAAAACTTCTGTAGCTCCAAAAACTACCAGGCCCACTAAGATAGCAAACATTTTCCCTTTCATTTTTTCCTCCCAGGTATTATTTTATCGGTGTTCTCACTGCTATAAACGAAACTTCTTTAGAGGCAGCGTCCTGTAAACCACTGGCCCCTGCGCTTAAAGTAACCTTCCCCTGTCCTCCACTTCCAGAAACTTCTATACCCAGAGAAACATCAGCTATTTCACCAGCAGGAAGCTTAGCCGCATATCCCATACCTCCCACTGTCCTTCCTTTAAACACATCAAACCCAGCCGTCATAGATACCCCAACAGGAGTAGATACCTTTAAGTAGGCTACCCCTTTTTTAAAACCTGCACATTGGCCAAAAAAACATATTTCAGAATTTTGTTTATAAATATCCTGTTTTATTCGCTTAAATTCGGAGAAATAGTCCAATTTTCTTTTTTCTTTACCAGGGCGGTATTTTCCTATAGTGTCTTTGGCTCTTTCCTCTGCACGACGGCGTACCTCCTCGTCTTTAGAACTTGAAGTATCAACAGAAGATGGAGTCATTTTAGGGCTAATACAAGGGGGAAAAGTTTTGCCAAAGTTAGCGTAAAGTCTGTAATTGCCTGCCGTGGCAAGATAAGAAGAAGCTATTCCTTTGCACCCAGCTCCTAAATATAAATAGATTCCTTGATAGATTTTAAAAAGAGTCATGATATCAGCTCCACTGGTAGTGGCATAATTAAGAGCTTCTACTTTAAACTGTTCAAGCACCGACCCTATACGGGGGACAAATTGGGCAAGAATATGTTCGTATGCTGGAGCCACCTGACTATCAAAACCCTGGTAATAAAGATTAATAAGACATCTCTGGTAAGCGCAAATATCTGCACCACCTGCTTGGGCCGCACTAAAACCAGAGGCTTTCCCTGCTCCACTACAGGCTTTTTCTGCTCGTTCTAAAACACTGTCGTGTATTTTTTCAACTCTATCATTTTCTTTATTCCAGGCTTCAAGCTCTGAAAGGATTGTTTTTTCATAAATTTGAAAGGTTCGCCCATAATGCGGCTCAGGTACAATGGGCTGTATGGCTTGATTAATAGTCATCCCTTCACTCATTATCTCCCACATAAGGTTTACATGGAGAGAAGTCATGCTTGGGGATATTTCCCTGAGTAATACAGAATTAACTTTGGCAAAAGTTTCCCTGCAATCGTTATAAACATCTTCCTCCAAGCTTTCTATCTCATCATAAAGAGAATGATGCTTAGGGTTTGAAAGTAATAACCTTTTAAAAGACCCCTGGTAAAGTTTCTGAAAAAGTTCATTTTTGGGATCTTCTTTTAAGGCTCCGGCGTAAAGTTGAAAGGCCTTTTCTTCGTCTCCATAAAAAGAATAATGGGTAGCAGCGTTAACCAACGCAGGGGCAGGCGGCTTATTTTTAAGGGCTTCACGAAGAAAACACTCTGCTTCGTCTTTTTTACCTAAAAGGGAAAGAATTCCTCCTGCTTCAGAAAGATAAAGGGCTTTTTGGGGCTCAAGTTCTACTGCTTTTAAAAAGAACCATAAAGCCGGGTAAAGCTGGGCATTTGTACCAAAAAGCATCCCCATGGTGTGATAAGCCCCGGCTAAGGTAGCCGGTATAATTTCTACTACCACTCCGTCTTTTTTCTCTCTAACTATTCGTTCCTGCTTTCCGGTGTAGCGACGATTTTCTAATTTCCGGGCAAGTTCTTTGAGAGCAGCTAGCTGTTTATTATCAAACTTACTTTCTATCTCCTGACGAATTTTTTTGGCATCACATATCGAAGCTAATGTCTCAGAAAAAGAGAGCAGGCTTAAACCAAATGTTGCCAAGAAAAGAATAAAAAATTTTTTCATATTCTAAGTCCTCAAATCAGGAGTTTATCTCTGAGAGGAACAACGGCTGATAACGGACGATAAAGTACTCGTAGAGATATAAACTCAGTTTTAAATTTTTATTAGTTTAGCAGATATTTTTTGGGACTTCACTTACTATTTTAGTCGGAAATTTCAAAATGTAACTTGAAGGCTTTTTGTTTTTTTAATGGAAGCACAAAAACAGGTGACAATTTTTGGGGAATGTCTGCCAGGACCTTAAATTGTAAGGTGCCGGGGGGCGGAATCGAACCACCGACACGCGGATTTTCAGTCCGCTGCTCTACCGACTGAGCTACCCCGGCTAGGTCAATAATGTATCCCATCTTTTCTCCTTGTCAACCAGTCTTTAGCGGTTAAGTTATCTCTATATGAAAATCATCATGTTTTACGCCCTGGAATTTTCCTGGAAGCCGTATCAAAAAGTCCTTGCTTCCGGGGAAGAAGCTCCAGAAGCAAAAGCTCTTTCAAAGGCCGTGGTAATTTTTTATCAGGTGGAAGCTGAAGACCCTCCGCGGGAGAAAAAAGTCGTAGAAAAGCTGGTCAAAAACATAAAATGGCTGGCCCGCAAGTTTGAAACCAAAACTATTGTTTTGCATTCTTTTAATCATCTTTCTACCAGCAAAGCCTCTCCAGAAGAAAGTTACGCTATCATCAGCAAGGCCAAAGAAAAGCTAAAGAGAGCTGACTTTGAGCTTTACGAAACCCCTTTCGGCTGGTTGAACGAATGGAAAATGTACGTGGCGGGAGAATCTCTCGCCAAGGTATTTAAAGAAATTTAAGGAGGGCGATATGAGAAGAAAGCTTGGCATTATTGGAGCAGGTGCCGTTGGTACAGCGGCAGCGCACTGGGCAGCGGTTAAAAATGTAGCCGAAGAAATTGTCCTTATAGATATCGTTGAAGGATTAGCTAGAGGTAAGGCCTTAGATATTGCCCAGAGTGCGCCGGTTTACGGCTTTAGCAATCGCGTTATCGGCACAGAAGACTGGTCAGCCTTAAAAGACGCCGATGTGGTTATCATCACTGCCGGGCGTCCTCGTAAACCCGGTATGAGCCGTGATGACCTTCTTCAGGTTAACCTGGAAATCATCAAGTCCTGTGTGGAAAACATCGTCCCTCACGCTCCAAACTGCTGCTTAATCGTGGTTACTAATCCCATAGACGCCATGGTTTACACGGCTTTTAAGGTGTCTGGTTTTCCCCGTGAGCGGGTGCTGGGCATGGCTGGGGTGCTTGACTCGGCCAGGTATCGCTACTTCATTGCTGAGGCCCTTGGCGTTTCACCTAAAGACGTGCAGGCCCTGGTGATGGGAATTCACGGTGACCACATGCTTCCCCTGGTACGGCTTGCCAATGTGGCGGGCATCCCGATAAAAGACCTTCTTCCCGAGGAGAAAATTAACAAAATCGTAGAACGCACCCAGAAAGGCGGGGCTGAAATTGTCTCTTACCTGAAGACGGGAAGTGCCTTCACCACGCCGGGGCTTTCGGCGGTAGAAATGGCAGAAGCTATTTTAAGGGATGAAAAACGCGTGCTTACCTGCTCAGTCTGGCTTCAAGGCGAATTTGGCGTAAAAGATGTTTTCGTAGGTGTGCCGGTGGTGCTTGGGGCCCGCGGGCTTGAAAAAGTCCTTGAGTTTCCGCTTACCCCTGAAGAAAAAGAGGCCTTTTTGCTGTCTGTAGCCGAAGTGCGCAAGCAAATAGAAAAAACAGGGCTATAAGAGATTGCTTCGCTTCGCTCGCAACGACACAGTGGGAAATAGCCCCGGCAATGACAAGCTTTTCGTTACTACGAGGAATCATCTCACCCTATTGTCACAGCAAGAAGCCAGGGCGCGAAGCAGTCTCAGGGGTAAGCAAGGCTGCCGAATAAATATTTCGCCAAGGTTTTAAAGAATGGCCCAAAAATTAAAGATTGGTTTTCTTTTTGGAAAAAATTTCTTGTTCATGAATATTGATAATTTGTTTTAGTTTTGCTATAGAAGCCGTCATTCAAAAATTTAAAAAAAATTTTAAAAGGAGGTCTGGATGAAGTACTTGGTTAGTTTCTGGTGTTTGGTTTTGAGTTTGTTTCTGGCCATGCCGGCTCTGGCCTCTTCGGACACTGAAGAGCTAAAACGCATGCTTGAAGAGCTAAAAAGGGAAGTCCAGCAGCTCAAACAGGAAAACCAGAAGCTGCGCTCAGAGGTAGAACAGCTAAAAGGCGCTCCGGTAGCAGCCGCTCCGGCTAAGCATTCTTTTATGAGCAAAGGGGCTTATGGTTCCACTCCAAGCGGCATTGATTTTTATGGCTTCTTCAAGATTGACGCCGTCTGGCAGGACTCCAAGGCTGTAGGAGACAACTATGTTCTGTGGGTCCTTCCTGGAACCAGTCAAAACGATGGCGATAACAACTTCACCTTGAACTATCGTCACAGCCGTTTTGGCTTTGATTTTTCTAAGCCTACAGAGAAATTCCGCGTCTTCGGCAAAATGGAAATGGACTTTTACACCAGGGTGGACCAGGTAAATGGTGGTAGCTATGCCTGGAATGACGTCCATTCTCCGGTAAGAGCCCGCCGGGTGTTTGCCGGCGTTGAGTGGGGCACCTGGCAGCTTCTAGCTGGCCTTGACTGGCTCACCATCTCTCAACTCTACCCTCATCTTTCTAACTTTCCCAGTGGTTCTTTTATGGGGAACCCGGGTTTCCGTATGACCCAGGTACGCCTTACTAAAATCCACAAGATTGATGATAACAGCCGGCTCAAAATTCAGGTGGCCGCTGAGCAACCTTATAGCTTCCCTACTTCTACCATTGGCCCCTACGACGATGACCCGGCCAATGACGCTGGTTTTCCTGGCATTGAAGCCCGCGTAGCTTACGAAGGAAAGCTGAACGGTAAACCCCTTATGTTTGCTCTCTGGGGGCACTATTCCCAGGAAGAATACGATATTTCCACCGGTGAAAAAAACGTTGATAGCTACTCTTTAGGTCTGGAATACAAAATCCCTGTGCCTCTGGGAGTAAAGGCCTTTATTCTTGGTGAACTCTGGATGGGCCGAAACTTTGACGGCTACTATGTAGCCAGCGTGAACCAGGGAACCCGTTTCCGTTATAATGATGGCACTTTTGATACTTCTGCTGCTAACGGCTTAAACAATGTAGTTGATGTTGACGAAATAGACGCCGTTGGCGGCTGGATTGAGCTTGAAGTCTTCTGGACGCCCAAGTTTGTAACCCACCTTGGTTACGGCATTGATAACCCCAAAAATAGTGACCTTGATGGTGTTCAAAAGGCTCGTCTTCAGCAACAGATGTTTTACGCCAACTTCCTCTATCGCCTGACCAAGGAATTCGCCGTGGGAGCTGAATACATGTACATTGAAACTGATTATCGTCAATCAGTTGGAGGTGATGGCGAGCTTAATCGTTTCTCTGGTAGCCTTTACTACTTCTTCTAAAAACACTCAAGCTGGTTTTAAGGGGCGGGGCTTCCCCGCCCTTTTTATTTTAGAAACACTCTTTCAAGCACCGGGGCGCGGAACTGGCCGTGGTTTGTTATCTCCTGAAAAGAGACTTCACAGTGGATTTCTGGCCTAACCCACCGGGCCCCTTTAGGAAAGCCGCTTCCTTTAAGGTTATCTGGTCTTTTGTCTTCAAGGGCCTTTAGGCGCGTTAAAAGCTCAGCCGAAAGGTGGGTATCAAGCCCGCTGGCTACTTTACCACGGTAAACCAGGCCCTTTTCCGTGGGCTCTGCTATTAAAAGGCTTTTGAGAGTACCGTCAGGCCGAAGCAAATAACCTACGATAACGCAGGTCCTCCTCCCACGGGGTTTAAATTTGAGCCAGAAGTCAACCCTTCTGCCCGGGAGATACGGGCTTTCTAAGTCCTTGGCCATTACCCCTTCAAACCCTTGCGCTACCACCTGTTCAAAAAAGGCCACCCCTTTTTCCAGGATAAATTGAGATTCCGCCACAAAAGGGCTCTCGGGAAGTACTTCTTTTAAAAGGGCCTTGCGCTCGCGCAAAGGCTTGTCAAGCAAGGGGCTCCCTTCAAAGTAAAGCAGGTCAAAGGCCATGTAGGTGGCTGGCAGGCGCTCGGAAAGCAATTTAATCTTTACCGGGCTTTTTACATGCTCCCTTTCCTGGAGTAATCGGAACTCAGGCCGACCGTCTTTTAAGACTACGATTTCGCCGTCAAAAACAAGCCCGTCTTTAGAAACAAGTTCCGGCAGGTTCCAGAACTCAGGATAGCGATAGGTAATGTCGTTAAGGCGGCGGTTTTGCAGGCGGACTTTGCCGTTCTCTATAAAGATCAGGCATCTTGTGCCGTCCCACTTGATTTCGTAAAGAAAGCGTGGAGAGTCAAAAGGGATGCCAAGCTTGGCGAGCATGGGCTTGATATACTCGGGAAGCATCAGGCCGCCTTTTTCTCCGCCTTTTCAAGACTGGCTTTAAGGGCCTCCATAAAGCTTATGACCTTGGCCTTTTCTTCGGCCGCTTTAAGTTCAAACTTCTCACCACGGGCCTTGGCTTCTACCAGCTTTAGCACCGCTTCGGCAAAGTGGTCCACCAGCTCTTCAGGCTTAAACGGCTCAGTCAGAGAATCAACGAGCCTGGCCGCCAGGTCAAGATAGCGCGGGTCAAGTTTCTTTTCGTCCATCTCTACTTTTAGGTCTTCAGCTTTGATAACGTCCTGGTAATAGTGAAGGGTTGAGGCCAAAAACTTGCCCTGATAAGGCTTAATCAAGAAGGGATATTCCCGCTGGCGAATCACCGCCTGGCCCACGGCGGCTCGGCCCTTTTCCTGCATTACCCTGTAAAAAATAGCAAAGGCCTCTTTGCCGCCCTCCCCTTCTGGTAAAAGATAATGGGCGTCAGCGTAGTAAATAGGAGCTATTTCTTTTTCGTCCACAAAGTATTTCACTTCAATGGTGTCTGTTGAAGCCAGTTTAAGGCTTGCCAGCTCTTCGTCAGTGATGACCACATAGTGATCCTTGTCAAGGAAATAAGCCCGGACGATTTCTTCGTCTTCAAGGACTTTATCGCATCTCGGGCAGTACTTTAAATATTTGATACGGCTGCCACAGTCCTTGTGGATTAAGTGAAACGAAATAGCCCTTTTTACCACTGCGGGATAAAGCTTAACCGGTATAGTAACCAGCCCTATACGCAAAAAACCTGACCAGCTGGCCTTCATTTTTTAGCCCCCTTTAAGTCTTTTAGACTTTTTACACCAAAAACGATGGGAAGAGCCTCTTCCACCCGGGAAACCGGATGAAAAACTAATTTTTCTCGTACTTCTTTGGGCACTTCTACCAGGTCTTTTTCGTTAAGCTTGGGAAGGATTATCTCTTTTATGCCGGCACTTTTGGCAGCCAGGACTTTTTCTTTGATACCACCCACGGGAAGCACTGCGCCTCTTAAGGTAATTTCGCCGGTCATGGCTACGTCGTGGCGCACGGTGCGCCCGGTGAGAAGGCTTACCAGTGCTGCCAGGATAGTAATCCCTGCACTTGGGCCATCTTTAGGCACTGCACCAGAAGGAACGTGTACATGAATGTCAATTTTGGGAAATATTTCCTCATCAATGCCGAAGTCTTTGGCCCGCGAGCGCACGTATGAAAGTGCCGCCTCGGCAGACTCGCGCATGACTTCACCGAGTTTTCCGGTAAGAATCAGACGGCCGGTGCCTTTCATCTTGGTGGCTTCAATGAAAAGAATTTCACCGCCTACTGGCGTCCAGGCAAGGCCAATGGCCACCCCTGGTACTTTTACCCTTTCGGCTACTTCCGGCAAGTACTTGGGCGGCCCGAGGTATTTCTCTACGTCTTTTACCCGCACTTTAACTGGTTCCTTACGGCCTTCAGCAAACTCCCGGGCCACAGCCCGGCAAATAGCACCTATTTCACGCTCAAGGTTTCTTACCCCGGCTTCACGGGTGTAATGGCGTATGATTTGAAGAAGCGCCCGGTCAGTGAATTTTAGCTGCTCTTTGGTCAGGCCATGGGCTTCAAGCTGGCGTGGCACAAGGTAATACTTGGCAATTTTTAGCTTGTCTTCTTCGGTATAGCCGGGAATCTCTATTACCTCCATGCGGTCAAGAAGTGGAGCCGGAATGGTATCAAGCACATTGGCGGTGGCGATAAAAATCACCCTGGAAAGGTCAAAGGGAATCTCAAGATAGTGGTCAGAGAAATTCTTGTTTTGTTCAGGGTCAAGAACTTCAAGAAGGGCTGCCGCCGGGTCTCCCCGGAAATCAGCGCCGATTTTGTCTATCTCGTCAAGCATGAGCACCGGGTTGTTCACCCCTACGCGCCTTAAGGCCTGGATAATACGGCCAGGCATAGCCCCTACATAAGTGCGGCGGTGACCACGAATTTCAGCCTCATCGCGCACACCACCAAGAGAGATACGCCAGAACTTACGGCCAAGGGCCTTGGCAATAGAGCGACCAAGGGATGTTTTCCCCACACCAGGCGGACCCACAAAGCAAAGAATCGGTCCCTTAGCGTCTGGCTTTAGCTTGCGCACGGCCAGATACTCAAGAATGCGTTTTTTGACCTTTTCAAGGTCGTAGTGGTCTTCGTCAAGGATTTTCTTGGCAAGTTTAAGGTCAATGTGATCTTCAGTGCTCTCTTCCCAGGGCAGTTCAAGAATCCAATCAAGGTAATTTCTGATAACGGTATATTCCGCCGAAGTGGGATGAATTCTTGCCAGACGCTTTAATTCTTTCTCGGCCTCCTGGCGGACATAGTCAGGAAGCTTCTTCTTAGCAAGCTTTTCCTTAAGTTCTTCTACTTCAGCTTCAATGCCCTCAGCCTCGCCAAGTTCTTTGCGGATTACTTTTAGCTGTTCACGCAGATAATACTCGCGCTGGGCCTTTTCCATACGGCCGCGCACTTCGTCCTGTATTTTCTGGCCAAGCTCAAGGATTTCTATTTGTTTCACCAGAAGCTGGTGAATCTTTTTAAGCCGCTCTTTTACGTCAAGAGTTTCAAGGACTTCCTGTTTTTCCTGATGAGAGACATTTAAATGGCTGGCCACCAGGTCGGCCAGGGCACCAGGCTCTTCTATGCTTAAGGCCAGCGTTTTGAGTTCTGGAGGAAGCTGGGGCAAAAATTCAAGGGCCTTAGTAAAAAGCTGACGAATACTGGCCAGTAAAGCCTCAACTTCTACATCATGGGTGAGGTAGTCATCAAGAACTTTGACCTTGCCTTTGAGATAAGGCTTGTCAGAAACTATGTCTTCTAACTCAATGCGAGAGACCCCCTGAACTACCACCCTTATCTGATCAGGTTCAAGGCGGGTGGCTTTTAGAATAACAGCGGCGGTGCCTATTTCGTAAAGTTCTTTGTGTTCTTTTTTGGGTTCTTTCACCGCCACCACGGCTACCATACGGTCACCAGAAAGGGCGTCGTCTATAAGGCGCAAAAGCCCTGGCTCATGCACCATAAAAGGCATGACCATGTGCGGGAAAAGTACCGCGTCACTGGGTATCACGGGAAGTTCTTTATATTTTTCGGCTTCAGTGTTTTCTTCTTTGGTGGCCGGTAAAGTTTCTTTAGCTTTCAGCTCTTTTTCCGCTCCCATAGGCACTCTCCATTTGAAAAATTTTCCTACCTATTGGGAAGTTAAACATTATGAAAAAAGATTCAAATTCTTTTTTATTCCCTTTTGGCGTTGACCTTTATGCGTGTAATCTTTTACGATTATATTGTCTTCAAAAACAAAAATCCGGTTATCATGGAAGCATAAACGAATGGCAAATTCACCATATCAAGGCGAGCAAAGTAATTTTGGCCTGAATGTTAGTATTAATGAGAGCGTAAAACAGATGACAATCTTTTGGTTGTCATGGCGAGCGAAGCGAAGCAATCTTCATCCCGAGCAGTAGCGAAGGGATCAGAGTCGCCACGGCGACTACGTCGCCTCGCGATGACGCTCTGTAATGTAAAAAATGCTCCCATTAGCAAAAGGGCCTAAAAAGGCTTTGACAGCGCCTTTGATGATATTTGGTCAGGCAAAAGATATTCAAAGATGGAGTAATCCATGAAGATAGAGATCTACCGTGGGGCACCGTTTGTGGACAGGGAAGAGGAGATAGAGTTTTTTGTGGAGTGGTTCAGTGAGGTGCCGCAGAAGATACTCTGGGTATATGGCCCAAAGTCAAGTGGTAAGACCACGGTGATTGAGTATGTAGTGGAGAAGAGGCTACTCGGCGAGGGTAATTGGTGGGAGGAAAGCAAATTCTGGGTGAAGTATATCAATTTGAGGGAGAAGCTAATAACATCCTATAGGAGCTTTTTGGAGTCGTTCATTTATCCAGATGATGTGTACAGGGAGGAAGTAGAGAGAAACTATTGGATATCTCTCAAGTTTATAGGGTTAGATAGGCGGAAGCTTAAGGAAATAAAGAAGAGAGAGAGAGATTTATTTGAAGAGATAATGGAAGTGATAAAGAAAGAGAGTAAGGGTAAAAGGGCGGTGTTAATAATAGACGAGATACAAATATTGAGGGATTTATACATAAGAAATGGTAAGGGAGAAAGAGAGCTGCTTAAGAAATTTTTAAATTTTTGTGTGAGATTGACTAAAGAAACCCACCTATGCCATGTGGTGATTCTCACATCAAACACGGTGTTTATAGAGAGGATATATAATGACGCGGGACTTAAGGAAACATCTGAATTCAAAAAGATAGAGCATTTGAAAAGGGAACAGGTTTTTGAATGGCTTGAAATTGAGAAAATTAAAAAAGAAGAAATAGAGCTTATATGGGAATATTTGGGTGGGAGCATCCCGAGGATACTAAAGATGCTAAGTGCGTACAGGAAAGGAGAGGATTTAGAAGAATTTTTAAAGCGTGAGGCCTGGCTAGCGTATACAGAGATAGTGGATTTTCTGACGGATTTTGATGATCCCTGGCGGGAGTATTTCAAAGAGATAGCAAAAGAGATAGTGGAAAAGGGTTATTATTCAATAGAGGGGATTAAAAAAGAGCAGAAAAGATTTTTACAGGCTTGGGCGGAGAAGGAAATATTGTTTTATGACCCGCTGGAGTTAAGAATAACAGGCAATAGCCGGGTGTATGAGAAGGGGATGGAGATATTGCTTGAAAGGTTTGGCAAATAAAGCCATTAAGTTAAAAGGAGATTTTATGGAAAAGCTAAAACTTGTTATCTCTCAAGATAAAATAGGAGCCAAAGTAAAGGAGTTAGCCCAAACTATTTCTCGGGATTATAAAGATAAAAAGCCGGTTTTTATAGGTATTTTGAAAGGTGCCTTCATCTTTTTAGCTGATCTGGTAAGAAGTGTTGAGTTGCAAAACCTGGAAATAGATTTTGTGCGCCTGGCTAGCTACGGCACCTCTGATAAATCTTCAGGCCAAGTAAAAATAGTAAAAGACATTGAGCTGGACATAAAAAACAAAGACGTATTAGTAGTAGAAGATATTATTGATACTGGGCTAACTCTTTCCTTTTTCCTTAAATATCTTGAAAAATTTAGCCCACAATCAGTTAAAGTTTGTTGTCTTATTGATAAACCAGAAAGACGAGAAATTGAAGTACCTATTCATTATCGTGGTTTTTACATTCCTCAAGGTTTTTTAGTGGGATATGGTTTAGATTTTGCGGAAAAGTATAGACATTTGCCTGAAGTTTACGAAATAATAAGGGAGTAAGCTGTGAAGAGATTTTTCAGATTCGTACTTCATTACTTTAAAAACAGCCCGTGGTATATGTGGGTAATAAGAATTGGCCTGGCTTTACTTCTTTTTAAGCTATTTATGTGGTCTCAAAAACTTGAACAATTAAGCAAAGGAAGTGGGGGCTAAGCCCCCACTTGTTTACCACCAGCTAATGGTTTTATCAGCTTCAAAAATAAGCTGTATTAGCTTATCGTAGTCTTGGTCTTCTTTTGCTTCATAAAGTTTAAATTCAAGAGCCTCATTTCCTTCATTCAATATAGCTACTAACTTTTTTACTTCTTCGTTTGGTTCATTTTTATACAAGTGAAGTATCTTCATTTAAATCCCCCCTTTTCAATAGACTAGTCAGCACAAGCTGGTGGTGGATCATGCTTTTGTCTAGGTAGTCCATAAGGAATAATAACGTCAGCTTCTTTTAATTTTTGAGCTAACTCTTCAAGCGTAATAGGTGTGAGACCAACTTCTTCATTATATTTTTTAGCCTCTTCGTCTTCAATAGTGTCTACTACATAGAAAACATCGCCTTCCATATCACGAATCCACTCCATATTTTCTTTAACATAATCCGTAAGCTTAGGCATCTTCTGATAAAATATACAGGCATGAGAATAATGATTCTCAATAGCTTGCCCAAGGGTAGAGCGTATAGCGTCAGTAATATAAATCCGGTTAGCTATTAAAAAATATATTTTCAAACTTTCACTCATAATTTCCTCCTTAATTTAAAGAACTATATATTTACCACATTGAGAAAGAATCTCTCCATGAAAGGCTTGTGTACGCATTTGTTTAGGAGTCATACCAGCAGGAATATCTGTATCAACATCAAAACCTTCACAAACATAAGAGTCAGCACAAATAGCTAAATCATCTTCAGGGACCATCTTAACCAACTTAGCAAATTCTGAATGTTTAGTAAGATGAATAGCTTTGAAAGTAAGAAATATTTTTACTTTCTTACCAGCTCTTTGAGCTGCTTCGGTAATTTTTAATAAGGGAGTCATATATTGTGGGGTAGTAACAAAAATCCCAAGTTTATCTGGATCTTTAGACATAAAACACCTCCTAATTGATTGACTATATTTAGCCTTTTTTGATGTAAAAAACGAAATATCCAGACTCTTCTTTCATCCCTAAAAACTCATGACCAGACCTTTCACACCAGCCAGGAATGTCATTTTTAGAGCCAGGGTCTGTGCCAAGTACTTCAAGTATTTGTCCTTTTTCGAGTTTTTGGATAGCCTTTTTAGTTTTAAGTAGAGGCATGGGACAGGAAAGACCTTTGCAATCTAGAGTTACATCTGCCTTAATCCCTTCTGGGGCTACTTTTACATCAGCCATAATTATTCCTCCTTTTTTGTGATTTATTTTAGTTTAGTTTACATTTCTATTACAAATTTGTTTGAGTCTTCATTCCAATCAATAATTACATACCAGAGCACACAAATAAAAGTTATTAAGAACAAAGTTCCACCATAACCAAGATATTCTGGCATAAAGATAGCCTTACCAAGATAACCATTTTCTATGACTTCATATTCAGCGAAGTAGTGTCTTATAAGAGAGTTGGAAAGAGCAAAAAATATTATAACAACCCAAAGTTTTATCTGTCCTTCAGCGACCCGCCAAAGAGCCCCTGAACCACATCCACCAGCCACTACCATGGCTGCTCCAAAGATGAAGCCTCCCAGCAAGGCTCCTAAACCAAAGGTAGGGGTTACATATACCATCTCAGGGCGAATTTCTTGATACTTTAGAATAGAAACACCTATTGCTCCCAATATTATGCTAATCATTACAGCTTTACCCATGGTAGCCTCACCTGTAACAAAGGGTTCCCTAAAACCATTAACCATACAAAAACGACTTCTGTGTATTACATATCCGATACCAGCAGTAATAATTAGACAACCACCCAAAATTTCTCCGTTGTCTATATCGCTGTTAAAATAGGCATAAGTAGCAACTATTAAGCCTACCAATAACAAAAAGCCTATATAAGGGCCTACTTTTTTAAAGCTTATTTCAAAACCACCTGAACTGGGAAAATGCTCAAGCTCCCAGTAAAGATATTTAACCCCTAAGATTACTCCGAAAACCAAGCCTACAGCCATTAAAAAGCCATTTGCAGCTAGATTGTGAAGGGCCACATAAAAACCTCCTACATTACAGCCCATAGCCAGAGCCGAGCCTAGCCCCATCAAAATACCTGTTACAATGGCTTTTATGTATTCAATCTTAGGAGGAAAACGTAAACCAAATTCACGAGCAAAGAAGGCAGAAATAGCAGCACCCCATATATAACCAATATTTAATACCGAAGAAGAAAACTCAAGAGGATGAGGTGGTGCCTCATCGTAAAAGCCTATGCCGTAAAAAAACCAATCAGCCCAGTTCCTTATCCCTCCAACTATACCCCAGGGGCGGTACCATGCTTCTAAAAAAATAGCAAATAAAGCCAGCATTATGCCGCCCATCATGGGAGACCAAGTAGACACAGCAAAAGATCTCCAATTCCTTGAAATTGCTTCTTTGAAGTCAGACATACATGACCTCCCTCCAAAGTATATTTTTTTACTATAAATAATAGACTATAAAGTTGCCTATCAAAACTGAATAAAACTGTCAAATTCTTTGAATATTAAAAAAACCATTTTTATCTCCAAAATAATAAGCTTTTTTATTCCTGTTTAAGATAATCTTGCCAAAAAGGAAAATGTGAAGTTTGTTTAAATAAGTTCAATAATTATTAGTCCGGTTAAAAAGGGGTTTAGGGTATGAAATATTTAAAGTTTTTACTATTTTCTTTATTTTTAGCTTTATTGTTTATACAAGGAGTATGGGCCATGGAGTTAGCCCCTGGGCTTTATAAGACCGTACTTGATAACGGGCTCACTTTAATCGTTGAAGAAAATCACCGCGCTCCAGTAGTTTCGGTACAGGTTTGGGTAAAAGCCGGAAGTGCTTATGAAAAAGACAGTGAAGCCGGCATAACCCATCTCATTGAACACATGATTTTTAAGGGTACAGAAAAACGTAAACCCGGAGAAATTGCTGCTACTATTGAAAGTTTTGGCGGAAGCATAAACGCTTTCACTTCTTACGATTACACCTGTTACTACGTCAATGGCCCATCAGAAGTACTTGACACCGCTTTAGATGTCCTTTCTGACGCCATTTTTCATTCAATTTTTGACCCAACCGAGCTTGAACGCGAAAAACAGGTAATCCTTGAAGAAATGCGAATGCGCAATGACAGGCCAGCCCTGGCCCTAGCTGAAGCAGTAAGGCAAAAGGCTTATCTAAAATACCCGTATCGCCGTCCTATAATCGGCTATCCAGAAACAGTGAAGGCCTTTACCCGTGACGACATCTTAAAATACATGGCCAGAAGATATCGGCCGGCCCATATAGCTGTAGTTATCGTGGGTGATGTAGAAGCAGAGACAGCCCTTTCTAAGGCTTCTTCCTATTTCGGCCGTGAACCTAAAAAACCCCCTCAAAAAGTTAAATTCCCTGAAGAACCCCCAAAAACCAAGCCTGTTTTAGTTACCATTAACAGAGATGTCCAGGAAGGTTATTTCCAGATAGCTTTGCCTGGCCCCAGCCTGTTAGAAAAAGAAGCCCCGGTAATGGATGTTATCGCAGCTATTCTTGGACAAGGGGAGTCCTCCCGTCTTTACCGGGAGCTTAGGCGCGAAAAGGGTATTGTTAATACAATTTATGCCTATGCCTTTACTCCCCAGGGGCCGGGGTTATTTGAAGTGGCAGGCACAGCTTCGGCAGAAAATCTGCGCGAAAGTTTAAAAGAGGCGCTAGTAGAAATATTTCGTCTGAAATATGAGCCTGTTTTGCCTGAAGAGTTAACTAAAGCCAAAGTTATGGTAGCAGCTGACTTTGTTTACAGCCGTGAAACCATGCAGGGTGAAGCCCGCAAACTTGGCGCCTTTGAAATGATTGCAGGAGACCCGTTAAAAGCCAGGGCCTATCTTGAAGCCATTAAAAAAGTAACTCCTGCGCAAATAAAAGAAGCGGCCCAGAAGTTTTTTACCCCTCAGGCCGTAGTGGCGGGACTCCTGGCCCAAAATGTTTCAGAGATAATTTCTCAAGAAGAGCTTGAAAATCTAGTAGAAGAGGCAGAAATGGAGGCCTCTGGCATTACCCCTGAGTTAGAACGCTGGATAGCTCCCACGGTAAAAAAGAAACTTGCTAATGGGCTAACTGTTCTCATTACCCCTCAAAAGGATGTCCCTTCACTGGCTATGGCCCTTGTTTTTCCAGGAGGCCTGAGGTTTGAAACTGCCGAAACCAACGGTCTTTTTCGCACGCTAGCTGGCCTTTGGACTAAAGGCACCAACAAATACTCAGCGGAAATGCTGGCTTCTATAGTGGAATCCATGGGTGGAGATATATCTGGTTTTTCCGGCCGAAACACCTTTGGCTTAAAAGGTGTCTTTTTATCAGACTACCTAGACCAAGCCCTTTCTCTTTTTGCTGAAGTAGCCAAAAATCCTGCTCTTTCTCAAGAAGAATTAGAAAGACTTAAACCAGAATTACTTTCAGCTTTGGCCCGGCAGGAAGATAATCCGCTTCAGCTGGCCATAAAAGAATTTTACCGCTTACTTTTCGCCCCCCATCCTTACGGCTTAAACATTTTGGGCTCTCCTGAAGTAATAAAAAACCTTTCGTCTCAGGACATCAAAAAGGCTTATGATTCTTTTGTTATTCCCTCAAGAGGGGTGTTAGCCATCGTGGGAGACGTTGACCCTGATAAAGTTTGGCCTTTGATTGAAAAGCATTTTGGCGCCTGGCAAAAAGAGGCTCCCCCTTTACCTGAAGATAAAGAACCAGAACCTCTTCTTGAACCCAAAATTTCTACCGTTAACCTTGACCGTGAGCAGGTTCACCTTATCCTTGGTTTCAGAGGGCCTGACATGTTTTCCCCTGACCGCTATGCCACAGAAGTCCTAAACGCTATTTTAGCCGGGCAAGGAGGAAGGCTATTCAAAGAATTACGTGACCAAAAGGCCCTTGCCTATTCGGTTACTTCTTTCCTGACCCTGGGGATCAACACTGGTGGTATTGGTTTCTATATTGCAACAGAGCCGGCCAAAAAGAAATTAGCCCTGGCTGGTCTCTGGCAGGAAATCACCAAAGTTGCCCAGGAAGGCGTTACCGACGAAGAAATCAAGAGAGCCAAAAGATGGCTGGTGGGCCGTTACTTAACCGGCCTTCAAACTAATAGCGCCCAGGCCTTAGAGCAGGCTGTAAACGAAGTACTGGGCCTGGGATATAATTACGGACTTCGTTATATCCAGAAAATACAAAATGTAGAATGGGAAAATATAAACGAAGTAGCCAAAAAGTACCTACAGAATCAAAGTTATGTACTGGTTACCGTAGGGCCTATTGAAAATTAATTTTTTAAAGGAAAGAGATGGCCTCGCCACTTTGTGGCTTGCAATGACGGGGTAGGGAACGTGGCTCGCAAGATACTGTGGACCGGTCACGGTGAGGTCTTCTAAGAGGTCAAAGCAATTCCTGAGACCGCTTCTTCGGCCGTCGGAGCCTTCGCAGTGACAACGCGACCAAGGCGTTACGAGGCCTCGTCAGAGGCCGAAGCAATCTCGCCCCAGCAATCTCAGAGACTGCTTCGTCGCGCTTATACGCTCCTCGCAGTGACAGAATGGTTATTATGGAGCATTTTTCCCCTTCCTCATGCAAGCCACCTTTTTCCGTCATTACGAGGAGGCCGGAAGGCCGAAGAAGTAATCTCAGGGGTGACAAGGTTAAGGATTATGTATTTTAAAAGTTTCATGAAGAGACTGAGCAATAGCTGAAAGAACAGCCAGCCACACCACCATTTTGATACCGCTTTTCAGGGTAAAGGGTTGTTTTAAAAATTTACGGCAAATTCCCGAAAACATATAAGTCATAACACCACTATAAAAAAAGAAACTAAAAATCCACCGAAAAGATTCATAAATGGTCTTTTCTAGATTCTCTGGATAATAGCGAATACTAAAAAGAATGCACAAAAGGACTCCCAGGAAGAGATATATTTTTTCTTTAAGGGTAAAGGTTGGCCAGGTCATTTTATTTTCAGGTTTACTTTTTCCACGTAAGGCTTAAAAGCTTTAGTACCTTTAGCCTCACTAACCAAGGTTAGAATTTTTTCATCTTTCACCAAAAGGCCCGAAAGAATAGTTATCGGAGAGTCCATAAAGGCCTCTGGAAACAAAGGAGTGCTAGGGCCAAGAAGTATTACTTCTCTTGGCCGATACAAATATTCAAAAATTTCTTCAAGGGTTTTATTTATGAGGGTAACCGAGGTAATTATGGCTATGGTAGCCTGTGGCAAAAGATCAAACATATCACTTTCAAGAAGAGTTTCGGCGTGTCTGGCGGGGTTCCTTTCAAATATCCACAATTCAGCCACTTTATTTTTTAACTTTTGCGCCAAAGGCTCAAAATAGCCCACCATAGCCACTTTATCTTCTGGGGTTACGGCCGCTATTTTTAAAGGATCCCCCATAAGGAAGTCATGGCGGGATTGATTTAAAATGGCGTTTATAGTAGCTAAACCAACTCCAGCTTCAAGCAAATTAGCGGAAAGAAAATATTTAGCTACCACGTCAGCAGGTTTTTCGGCAAAACTAACTTCAGGGGGAAGGAGATTACAGCTGAGCTTTTCTTCAATGATGGTATAACCCAGGCCAATCTGGCTGTTATCAAGCTTAACAGCTGTATAACCAAGGCCGAGGCGCACATCCTCTACTATGCGGCCCCGGCCCTTTGAAAGAGCTTTCTCTAAGAGGCGTTCATAAATATTCATTTTAAGCTTTCTTTAGGCCACAACTTCCCATTTTTTCAAACTCAAGGGCTTTAGTAGCTATTTTTTCGGCAATTTCTCCGAAGACTTTACCTAATTCACTTTCCGGGTCAAGGGCAGCTGGTTTACCAAGTTCTCCACTTTTAGAAAGATTGGGGTCAAGGGGAACCTTACCTAAAAAGGGCACCCTAAGGTCTCTGGCAAGCTTTTCCCCTCCCCCTTCACCAAAAACAGGGATAATATGTTCTTTTCCGTCAGGACCTATGGTTTTAAGATAGGCCATGTTTTCTACAATACCAAAAATCCTTGTCCCCAGTTCGTTGAACATATTAATGGAACGCACTACATCAGATATGGCCACTTTTTGCGGGGTGGTAACAATAACCACTCCTCTTAACGGAAAGACCTGGGCTACCGTTAAAGGGGCATCTCCTGTTCCAGGAGGAAGGTCAATTACTAAAAAGTCAAGTACTCCCCAGTCAACTGATTCAGCCAGCTCTGAAAGGGCCCGATGCACCAGAGGACCACGCCAGATAATGGGCTGGCCTTCGGGAGCTAAAAAGCCAAAGGACATCACCTTGATACCCCAGCGTTCAGGAGGGACCAAGAGATTATCCCTGGTAAAGGGCCTTTCACCCTCAAGCCCCATAAGCAAGGGGACATTGGGGCCGTAAATATCAGCATCAAGAATACCCACTTTATAACCCCTTTTGGCTAGAGCTACCGCCAGATTCACGGCTACGGTAGTCTTTCCCACTCCACCTTTACCACTAGCTACGGCGATAATATGACGTATATCTTTTAAAGCCTTTTTTTCTGGCACTTTCTTTTTACCAAATATTTTCTCTCTTTCTTCTGGGGTCATGGTAGTAAGTTCTACTTCTACTTCTTTTACTCCCGGAATTTCAGAAACCGCCTTTTTAACATCGCCTGCTATACGGCCTTTCATGGGACAACCTGCTATGGTCAAAGCTACCGTGACTTTTACTTTATCACCGTCAATTTTTACGTCGCGAATCATCCCTAAATCCACCAGACTGCGCCCAAGTTCCGGGTCTTTAACTTTTTTAAGAACCTCCATTACTTCTTCACGCGTTGGCATAGCGAACCTCCTGTTTTTATTAATTGAGACTTAATTCTAACACCAGCTGCCAGGGTGACCAGAGGTGCACTAAATGTTTTTAATCACAAAATTTGACAAAGAAAGATAAGGCCAGCATAACTTATAATGAGTAGAAAAGATAAAAAGCGCTGTGGAGCCTTTTATACTTCACAGCGCTTCCATCAATAAAAAATACAAATAAGAGACCCTTTGCAAAATATTTTCCTGAGACTGCTTCGCCTGTCCCGAGCGAGAGCGAGGGATCTCCTCGCAGTGACAACACGGCCAGGTCATTGCAGGCCTCGTCAGAGGCCGAAGCAATCTCAACCCGACAATCTCAGAGACTGCTTCGCTTCGCTCGCAGTGACAAAAAAAGGATGTCCTCGCGAATCTTCTCTTTACTCGTCATTGTTGCGAGCCACTTACCATCCCGTCATTGCGAGCCACGAAGTGGCGAAGCAATCTCTTCCCCGAGCGGTAGCGAAGGGATAAGAGATCGCCACGGCGACTACGTCGCCTCGCAATGACGCTCTGTAATGTAAATGCTCCCATTAATAATGTTTTAGAGTTTTGCAAAGGTCTCAAGATATAAATTAAACCTTGAATTGATCCACTAACTCTTTCATTTTAGCCGAAAGTTTGGCTAATTTTTCGCCTTCTTGTTTCACTTGATACATACTATCCTGAGCCAATTTTACCGCCCTTTCCATTTCAGGAACCAAGCTTGCCAGGTTTTTAGCTTCTTCAGAAACACTTTCCATATTGCCTGAAATACCAGAGACAGTAGCAGTTTGCTGTTCTACCGCGGTAGCAATATTGTTGGATATTTCAGTTATCTGGGAAATGACTTCAGCTACATCCTGAACAGAATTTACCACCTGGCCAGAAGACTCCTGAATGCTTTTAATTTTCTGAGAAATATCTTCAGTGGCAGAACCCGTTTGTCTGGCAAGTTCTTTAATTTCATTAGCTACGACGGCAAAACCTTTACCTGCTTCTCCAGCCCTGGCTGCTTCAATGGTAGCGTTTAAGGCCAGAAGATTAGTCTGGTCCGCAATGGAGTTAATAAAATTAACCACTTCGCCAATTTCTTGAGAACCCTGGCCAAGTTTTTCAATAACTTTTACTACCTCTTCTACCTTCTGGCGGGCCTCTTCAGCCACCTGAGCGGCGCTGGTGGTCTGTTGAGATATTTCCGTTACAGCACTTTCCATTTCTTTTATCATTTGTTGCACTTCTTCAGCTCTATAAAGTACCCCTTCACTTACCTCTGAAATAGAAGAAGCTTGTCCTTCCAGCAAGTTAACCCCCTCTTCCAGTTTGAGGGAAGCCTCATCTAATTGTTTGGAAGCCTGGGAAATGGAATCATTTTCAGCTTTAATACGTTTTACTATACGGCGTAGTTTTTCCAGAAAGGCGTTAAAGGCTCGGGCAAGAAGGCCTATTTCATCTTTGCCAGAGGCATCTAAGGTTTGAGTAAGATCGCCTTCTCCTTCGGCTATATCTTCCATGCGTTTAACCGCTTTATCAAGGTAGCGATGCATTTCCCAGCCGATTATGAAGGCCACGCCTACGGTAAGCAAGAAAGCCCCAAAAATAATAAAACTGGTTTCTTTTTTCTTGGCGGTAATAAAATCTACATACCGGCTTAGGTCTTGCTCCTGCACAAAGGTGCCGATTATTTGCCCTTTATAATCCTTTAAAGGTTTTAAACCCATACCTACCTTTTCATATAGGGCTACTTTATTTTCTAGCCTTGAATTAGAAGCCAAATCTTTTAAAGCTTTTAGATTGAGCTCACCTATCTGTGAGACCAAAACAAGATTACCAACGCGAACGGGGTTCTTAAGCCTGGTCATCACTGATGCCGTTTCAGGGGTAACAAGCACTCCAAGTTTTTCCTGGTTTTCTTTGGCTAAAAGCATAATTTCTTTCAAAGGAATAGCTGCTTCCACGCTTCCCACATATTGGCCTTCGTAAAAAATTGGAGCAATGGCCCTAACGGTTAGACCACCACGGCCGGCTTCAATACCACTTGCATCTTTTTTGGTTTTAATGATATCCACCACCATCTGGCGGAAACCAGTCAAGTCATCGCCGTATTTATTAGGCTTCCAGGTACGCAGGAAAGAACGCCCTTCTGGCGTATGAAAATGCAGAAAGAAAGGAAAGCCACTTGCTTTCTGGGCCTTTTCTACCAAAGGCATAACACTTGACAAAAGAAGTTCTCTATTGCCAGCGTTAAGAGCAGCCTGAACTTCGGGTATGTTCGCCACTACATTTACCAAAATTTTTTCATTGGCTTCAGCCTGTTTGATAAGCTTTTCTAAATAGGAAAAACTATGAAAAATATTGTCTTTAGCTGTATGCAAAATAAGGCCCTGGGTAGTTCTGAGAGAATGCCAAAAAGTTACCGCTGAAAAAAGCAAAACTCCTCCAATAAAAGGTAGCAAAATTTTCCAGCGTAAAGAAAGATTTCGCCAAAGATAAATAGGATTCATCATAGCCTCCTAAACTTTATTAATTTCCTAGTAATTTTTCGGCATAAAAATTAAAGACCTTAAATTTATTTAATTTGGCGGCCTACCTAATCTTTAGATTGCTTCGCTTGTCCTGAGCAAGCAAAGGATCTCTGCAGCGCCAAAAAATAAGGTCATGAGGAGAGAAGTAATCTCTGAAACTGCTTCTTCGGCCTTTCGGCCTCCTAGCAGTGACAGATGAGATATGTCATTGCGAGCGGAGAGCGAAGCAATCACTGATCCCTTCGCTAGCGCTCGGGACAAGGATTACTTCGTTACACTTCGCGCTCCTCTAAATAACCCGTCATAACCCGTCGGGTTATTTAGTCGGCCCTGCGGACTTCTCGTAAAATGCATGATAAAAAGAAATTATTTCGCCACGGCGATTACATTGCTTCGCGATAATACTCATGTAATTTAAAAAATACCCTCATTAAGATAAACTATAAGAATTATGTCTGATTGGATAATTCTATACCTTAAAAATCTATTTTATATCACGGCAGATATTGCCCCTTATTTCTTATTTGGTCTTCTGGTGGCAGGAATTATTAAACACTTTTTCCCGAAAGATAAACTTGCTAAACACTTAGGAGCTGAAAACTTTAGGGCCATATTTAAAGCCGCTGCCCTGGGTGTTCCCCTTCCGCTTTGTTCCTGTAGTGTAATACCTGTGGCCATTTCACTGGCCAAACACGGGGCCGGGCTTCCAGCCGTGGTGGCCTTTTTAGTAGCCACTCCGCAAACAAGCATTGACGCCCTGTTTATTACTTTTGGGCTTTTTGGTGTTCCCTTTGCGCTATTTTACGCCTTAGCGGCTCTATGGGCGGGAATTATAGCGGGAATAATCTCTTATTTAATTCTCAGGAAAGAAAAAATACCTCTGGCAGATGAAGCTAAAGCTTGTTGTGCTGAAAAGCCCACTAAGACTCCTATATCAGTCCTTCGCTTTGCTTTTATAGAACTAATGAGAGACCTTAACAAACCCCTTTGTTTAGGTCTTTTATTGGCTGCTCTTCTCATAACACTTCTTCCTCCTGGATTTCTAGGGCAAAAAATAGCCCCTGGCCCCACCCAATATTTTCTTATGCTATTAGCAGGGATCCCTCTTTACATGTGTTCTACAGGTTCTTTACCCTTAGCTTATTCTTTTTATTTACAAGGTTTTTCCCCTGGCAGCTTACTCATCTTTTTAATGAGCGGCCCTGCTACCAATACCACCTCTCTGGTTATCATCCGTAAACTTTTCGGCGGGAAAACTTTTCTTGTTTATGCTTTATCTCTTATAGGGTTTTCTTTAGTTGCAGGGATAATTCTAGACTTTTCTTTTTCTAAACTTTATTTTAACCCTCCAGTCGTAGAAACGGAAAAACTTTCTTTTACCAAACTCATAGCAGCTTGCTTTCTTATGGGACTTATCGCCTTCCATTTCACAAGTGACCTTTTTCAAAAAGACACCTGAAAATGACTTTTCCTCAGGGGAGGAACCTTCATTTAAGATGATTCTTTATTTAAACTCTATTGACTAAAAATTTAATTGTGATTTAATTCATAAATCCAAGTTCTGGGTGCCCCGCACCCAAATTCAGAACAAGATAAAAAACTTAATGTTTGAAGCCAAAGTCAGTATCTATAAAAGGGCTGTTAATCTTTGTTCAAATTTGGGTGCGGGGATAATCGGGAAGTCCGGTGAAAGTCCGGCGCTGGCCCGCAACCGTAACCGGGGACGAAAGCCGCTAGGCTCCAAAATTGGGCTAACAGGCCACTGGGGGTTATACCTGGGAAGGCGCGGTGAGTAGGATGATCCGGAAGCCGGGAGACCGGCCCAGAACTTTAAATTGTAGGGCTTCGAGGCTCAAGGCCCTGCAAAGGTATTCCCTTTGCGCCTCCTCGAAGGCCCTCCTGAAAAATTTATTACAAAAGGAGGGAATATTATGAGTCAGACAGTGGTTTGTATTGCAGAGTCCATCAACATTA
>NZ_LSFI01000036.1 GCF_001642325.1 Thermodesulfatator autotrophicus
CCTGTCAGATTAAGTCTGAGCTAATGCATTTGACGATAGGGTCAGGTTCACCAAGGTATTTGCCCTGCCATAGGTCTCGGTTAAGAAGGGTTTTTTCTATGAGCCTCTCACTACTTTACCTTCCTTTATTTGGCTGTTTTCTTCTCTGCTAATCTTTTGCCTGGGAACAGATACTATACTGGCATCCACTATCTGACCTTTCTTGGCCTCAAAACCGTTTGCCTTCAAAAACTTGTTAAATACTTCAAAAAAGCTCCTGAAACACTCCTGCCTCTTTTAAGTCTTCTCTGAATAACCAGGTAGCCTTAGCATCTGGTACCCAATCCCCAAAAGGCCTGTCAAGTATCTGAACTTCTGGGGCGTCATCTGAAAGGTTATACAAAGACTGAAGAATCAATATCTTGAACATGAGAATCACATCAAAAGGCTTTCTACCTGCATTGGACTCCCTGTCCTTCTGCCTGACTTTGTTCAAAATAGGCCTGAACACTTCCCAGTTACACGCTCATTAAGCCTTTTGAGAGGATCTCCATTGCTGTCTATCTTCCTCATACGAAACTCAAGATCAAAAAAGCCAGACTGTTTCATGTTTTTAGCTCTTATTTATAAGTATTTCAGGGATATTCGAGGAGATTATTATACATCAAGTAGCCATTAATAGCCTGCTTTTAGGCTAGTATTTTTAGAGATACCCAGTTGGGAATATGCCACCCGCAATAACAAAAAAGTGTCATGCGGCTCCCTTCCCGCCCCGTCATGGCGAGCGGAGCGAAGCAATATCAATCCGGCAATCTGAAAGACTGCTTCGCCTGTCCCGAGCGAGAGCGAGGGATCTCCTCGCAGTGACAAAGGGATATTCCTCGCCGGACAAAATGGTTCCTCATTGTGAGCCATACTCTTCTGGTAATTGCAAACCACGAAGTGGCAAAACAATCCTTGTCGCGAGGCGACACAGTCGCCGTGGCGATCTAAAAAATGTTTTAGTTTTTGCAAAGGTCTCTAAATCGTTCTACCTCACCCTAAATTCAATAAAACTTTCTTGAAACCCAGATTTTTAAGATTAAAAATTATGGTCCCTTTATATTGTTGCACTTTACCCTGTTCTTTTGTTTTTACCTCTATGATAGCCAGGTCTTCTCTTTTGCGAACTCTTACCCAATTAAAACCCAAAGATTTTAAAAAAGCTTCAGCTCTATACACCTGCTTAATTCCTTCAGCGGTAACAGGCTCCTTTGGTAAAAACCTGGTGGCCAGACAGGGAGAAGGGGCCCTATGGCAATTAACAAGCCCGAGTTTCCTTGCCAGCCACTTAATCTCTTTTTTGGTAATCTTTGCTTCTTTTAGTGGTGAACAAATATTTAGTTCTTCAATAGCTTTCAAGCCAGGACGATAGTCATCTAAATCGTCCAATTGGGTACCATCCGCCAGGGGGTATGGGCTTTTTGGCTTAAGAAAACCAAACATTTCTTTTTTGCAAAAATAGCATCTATTTTCAGGATTCTTGCGAAAGGCCTCAAGTTCTAGATGATTGAATTCAAAAACTTCGTGTTTAACTCCGGCTTGCCTGGCGATTAACCTAGCATAAACCAGGTCTTCCGGGTTCATAATAGAGGAACTTATGGTAAAGGCGAAAACTCTTTGAGGCCCTAAAAATTGGCTGGCTAAAAAAAGAAGCACGCCACTATCAATACCACCTGAGAGGGCTACGGTTAGCCCTCTCTTCTTTTTCAATCTAGCCTCAAGGTATTTTATCTTTTGGCTTATTTTTTCCACTAACGAAAAGGATAAAGCTCGGTGCCAGGAAAGGGAGCCTGAGGCTCGGTCAATAAGAATTTCTTTTCTTTTATCCAGGATTTAAGTATTTCGGCAATTTTTCGGGCTTTAACCACACTTGATAATGGCACCGTGGGAATCTCTTTGTCTAACACTTTGATGGTTCCACTTTTGAGTTCAGCGTAACTTACCGTACCATAAGAACGTTTTATACCATTAGGATAGTCGTGAGCATAATCAACTACCTGGGTAAATAGTTCTTCATCAGAAAGCCCGGCAAAGGAGGCTACCTCCTCGTTGAGAATAGGAATAGGTACACCAATCCCTACGGAAAGAGAACAGCCATAACCCAAAATACTTACCCCTACCAGCCATTCAGCACTCATTTGCTTCAGGTCTCCATAAACCATAAGAGTAGCCGCCGGCGATAACGGCACTCCTTTTTCGGTGCGTGGAACTTTAAAGTTACACTGAGTGCCAGCCCAGGCTACATAGCCCACGCCTCCCCCTAGAAAAATGCGCGTGCCAACACCTATGGTCCTAAGATAGGGATCTTTAAAAAGGGGTGACAGCTCACCAGAAGTGGCGTAATTGGCATTCTGGGCCCTGGGGCGCAAAATACCCATGTAGGTATATATAGTTTTGTCAGAAAGGTTTATGGCGCAGTTATAGTTCTGATAAGCATTACGTGGGTTGCACAAAAGGGCGTAGGGAAGGTCTTTAAGGGTTACTTCTTTTTCAAGATACTTGCGCGGATAACAATGGGTTCCGTAAGAAGTGGCCTTAAGGTGAACAGTCTTTCCGGCAACCAAATCCTGGATAACATGGCCGCCACCATAGCGAAATTCTCCTGGGTAAACCTTGTTAAGGGGATCTTCCTCGCACGGCTCTGTGACGCCAATATAAATATCTACCGCGGCAATACCGGCGTAAGCAGGCACACCGTTTAGCCAGACGCGATAGGCCTTTATAGCTGGCGTTGAATGGCCAAAGTTAATAAAGGCCCCAGAGGAACACATGGGAGCAAACGTGCCAGTAGTAACCACATCAACGGCCGCAGCCGCTTCCTCTGGGCCGTTTTCCTTGACGATTTTTACCATTTCTTCCGCGGTAACCACTACCGCTTCGCCTCTCTTTATCTTTTCGTTTATTTCATCTATGGTCTTTTTGACTTTGAATCCCATTTATTCCTCCAATTTATTCAAAGTTTATTCAACTAAAGAAATTATCTGATGGCCTGCCATTTCCAAAGCCGCGGCAATAGAGTCAAGCGGGCATTTTTCAAGGCGAACATAATAAACTTTTTGGCCACTGGGATGAATATCCATACCCACTGAAATTACCCGACCACCATGTTCCCGAATAATATCAAGGACTTCTTCAAAGGTTTTATCTTCAGCCGGGACCACATCAAGGCGTGAACTTGAGCGCAAAATCCCCATAAGTTCTATAAAAGCCTCAAGGAGATCCGTAACAGTAATAATACCCACTAGCTTTCCAGCCTGAGTCACAGGAAGCCCGCCTATTTTGTGGCGATGGATAAGACGAGCGGCTTCATCAATGGTAGCTTCGGCATCAACAGTTATGGGATTAAGTATCATAACTTCTTTAATAGGAAGGGTATCCTTTAATGACGGAAGGGTATATTGCCGAATACTGCTCTCTGTCACCAGGCCCACCAGTTCATCACCCTCTACCACGGGTAAATGCCTGATAGAATGTTTTTTCATTAACTGAATAGCTTCTTCCACGGTGGCTTCTGGTGAAATAGTTATAACGTCTTTAATCATCCAATGCTTGATACGCAACCTGCTACTCTCCTTCTAAAAATTTTTCAAAGTATAGCATACCTCTGCTGGTTAAAAAGAGAGTCTTCATAATGAAACTTAAGCTATGCTGCCTTCTGGCGGCCTCTTTGTTCAGCAAAGTGTTCTTTAACCTGGTGCATAAAGGCCTCAAGCCGCATCCTGGTCCCCATAGAACGCTGGCCATCACAGGAGACAGTAAGCATAGGGATAAGACCATTTTCTTCTCGCACACGCTTAAGCAGCATGGCCACCACTGTGCCAGGCATACACGTAAAGGGAATTACATTTATTATGCCGTTTATCCCATGACGCAGATAATCAAGGCTTTTGCCTATAGAAAGAATGGCCTCACCTTCAAATTCATCATTTACATACTTTTTAGCCAGATTGATAATTTCTTCTACCTGCGGGTCTTCGGCTGTTTTTAAAATATCTCGCACTACTGCGGCAAAACGGTGTTCATCTTTTACCTGGACATGATGCTCAATAATAAGACGAGTAAGCTCCTTAAATTTGCGAAGCCTTTTGGCCCATCTTTTGGAAGTATAATTTATGTAATAAAACCACTCTGAAACTGGAGGAAGCCAAACTTCAGCTCCCATTTCCTCAAGCACTTTTATCAGGTCCTCATTGGCAAAGCGGTTCATCCTCACATAGATTTCACCTACAATACCTACCACTGGCTTTTCTCCAAAATTCTCTGTAGGTATAGCCATAAAGGCCTCACGAATCTCTTGCATTACCTGAAGCAGGTCCTCCCGCTTTTCTATAGCCTGGCATATTTTTTTAAGGCTTTCCTGGTAAACCCTCTCTGTTTCACCAGGATTTACTTCATAGGGCCTTATTTCCCGTAAAAACTTGTCAAGAATATCTATGCAAACCAGCACTTTCCAGGAAAGGCGGGTAAAGTCTTTTCCTATCATACCAAGCTCGTGGTAAAGCTGAAAGTTCTGCGTAGGTGAATAAATCGGCACATCTTCATATCCAAGTTCGTCAAGAATTCTGCGATGCAGACGGTTATACTGGCCAAAACGACAGGGCCCTGAACCAGAAGGCATAAAGAAGGCTGCTCGCTTGGGGTCAAAGTCAGGCCTTTGAAGCATCTTTATCATGTCTCCGGTAGTAAGCACCGCTGGATAACATTCTTTTCCTGAAGTATAGCGGCGGCCAAGGCGCAGGGACTCTTCGTCTGACTCAGGAAGAACGCGGGCATCTACCCCACAGGCTCGGAACACCGCCGCCAGGCCATAAACGTGGTCGGACATGTAGGGCAAATAGAGAATCCTCTGGTCCTCAGGTTTAACCGCCCGGCGATAGGGCTTAACAGGCTTTTCGGGAGAGATTCTTTTGCCTTTAACGCTATCAACAAAGGCCTCTATCCGGGTAACCACCCCGGCGTCAGCACTGTGTTCATCAATCTCAATCTCAAGATAAGGCTTCCCTCCAAGAAGTTCTTCAAAAAAGTGAATGATGAAAGAATCAGGCCCGCAGGAAAAATTGGTTAAGAATATGGGATAAAGAGAAGGATGTTTTCTTATGAAGTGAGCAGCTAACAAAAACCTTTGACCATAACGCCAGTACATGCCTTCTAAACCGTCTAGTTCTTCTACCTGGTGGAGAGGAAGCATATCCACCGGGATACCAAGAACACCAAGGCTTCTAATCTTATTGTGGATAGCTAGATTAGCTCCCGGGTCAAAAGCATTATAAGGACGGCCTACGATTACCAAAGCCACTTCATCAGGACTAAGTCTTGACAGGACCTCCTCTCCGCGTTTTTTAAGCCAGCTGTCAAAATTTTTCTGAGCGTCTTCAGCCTTTTTCCAGGCCTCTTTAACTTTCTTCTCAGAAATTCCCAAAAGCCTGGCCAGATCCTTTTTCTGGCGTTCAAGAACTTTGCCACCGGTGCCAAAATGAAAAACCGGGGCCAAAATACGCGCGCCGTATTCTTTGAGGTTGATGGAAGCCTCAAAAGCCGCCGCTACACTTTGCACATAGGGGCAGATTTTGCCCGTTTTAAGAGAAGGATGGTCTGCTGGTAAGTCAACAATGTAAGGCACAAAAATCTGTTTTACTCCTTTTTTGAGCAGGTCAAGCACATGGCCATGGGCCACTTTTACGGGAAAACATGTCTCGGCGGCTACAATCTCACAGCCTTCATTTACCAGCTTTTTGTTAGTGGGCTCAGAAAGCACCACTTTAAAGCCCAACTCCTGAAGAAGGGTGGCGAAAAATGGAAGTCTTTCAAAATAAAAAAGCATACGGGGTAAACCTATTTCACCTAAAGGAGCGCCTTCTTTATCTGTTAGATAGCTTAAAAGCTTCTCTGTCCTTTCATTTACCAGGTTAGGAAGGGTAGCTGGGGGCTTGCGATGCTCAACTTCGTATTTCTCGCAACGGCCACCATAAAAATAGGGTTTACTGCCTTCAATAGAAACCTGCCTTATCTCACAGCGGTTAGGACAGGACTGACATTCAAAGGTAGAGATTTCATAATTAACGTGAGACAAGTCAAATCCTCTAAAAGAACTTTTACCCTGCGTTTCCTCACGGGCTAAAAGGGCTGCTCCCATGGCTCCAGTTACTTCGTGGTGCGGCGGAACAATAATTTCTTTGCCGAGGACCTTTTCAAAAGCAGCCACAATACCTTTGTTAAAGGCTGTAGCCCCCTGGTAGAATACCTTCTGGCCAATTTTGCGGTTTTCAACTACCTTGTTCAAGTAATTATGGACAATGGCATAACAAAGACCAGCAATAAGGTCTTCTTTAGGGAGCCCCTGTTGCTGGTAGTGCAAAAGGTCAGATTGCATAAAGACTGTGCAACGTTCTCCCATTTCAACCGGGGCTTCAGATTTAAGGGCATATTCTCCAAACTCCTCAATGGGCACATTAAGACGAACGGCCTGCTCTTCTAAAAAAGAACCAGTACCAGCAGCACAGGCTTTATTCATGGTAAAATCAACAATAGTGCCCTTTTCAAGGCGGATATATTTTGAATCCTGCCCGCCTATTTCAATAATAGTGTCCACGGCAGGATCTATGGCTGAAGCAGCCTTGGCCTGAGCCGTAATTTCGTTTCTTATAACATCTGCCCCCACAAAATCACCCACCAAATAACGGCCAGATCCCGTAGTCCCCACTCCTAGGACTTCTATCTCAAGGTTTTTGGGAAGCTTCTCTTTTAAGGCCAGCAAGCCTTTTTTAACACTTTCTAAAGGCTTGCCGTGGTGAAGGGCATAAGTCTTGGCAATAAGCTTTCCTTCTTCATTAATGGCCACCAATTTAGTGCTAACAGAGCCGACATCTATACCAAGATAAACACGCAATTTTCCCTGGGGATTTGGAAAAAATGTCTGCGTTTGGATAGTGCGTACCTGGTAAGGGCCAAGCCTTGGCAAGCGCTTCACCGTGCGGGTGCGTTCTTTAAGATAAGCTTCAAGTATTTCTGAACCCTGATATGGGGCTGTAAAGCGGCCATCAAGGCCATAAAGAGCCGCCCCAATGGCTCCCATTATAAAATGATATTCAGGAATAATGAGCTCGCCTTCTTTGAGATTGAAGATCTCCTTTATAGCCCGGCGAACTCCATAATTAGCTGCTACCCCTCCTTGAAAAACGATAGGAGGGAGTACCTTTTTACCTTTGGCTAAATTGCTCTTAAGGTTTCTAATAATAGCAAAACAGAGGCCGGCAATAATTTCATGGTCAGGCACAGCGGCTTGCTGGAGGTGAATCATGTCAGATTTGGCAAAAACCGTACAACGGCCGGCAATACGCGGAATATTTTCCGCTTTAAGGGCGAGCTTGCTAAATTCTTGAATGGTATAACCAAGCCTGGCAGCTTGTTGTTCAAGAAAAGCCCCGGTACCAGCAGCACAAAGGGTATTTAAGGCAAAATCCTTGATACGAAACTTCCCTTCTTCATGGGAAATAAAAACGAGTTTTGAGTCTTCACCGCCAATATCAATAATGGTGCGAGCTTCAGGGTGAAAATGTTCAACTGCCCTGGCATGGGCCATAACTTCATTGACAAATGCCACCGATAGAATCTGGGAAATGGTTTTTCCAGCAGTGCCTGTGCAAGTGAGCCCGGTTAATTCGTTGCCAAACTTTTCTTCTACTGCTGAAAGGATTTTTGCCGCGGTTTCTACTGGCTGGCCGTGAGTTTTTTCATAAGCATGATAAAGTATCTCCCGCTTTTCGTTTAATACCGCTACTTTGGCTGTACCTGACCCTACATCAAGACCAACATAATATCCCATACCCGGCCTCCATTTGTTTTTCCTGAAATAGTAAGTATTTTACTATACTTTTTCAATCTCATATTTTTTATTTGCCCGCTCAATTTTTTAGGCGAAATACTCTAGACTGCTTCGCCTGTCCCCTTGATCCAGTCATGGCAAGCCACGAAGTGGCGAAACAATTCTTGCAATGACTTTAAAAATGTTTTTTGAAAATAGGTTAAACACAAGGAAATTAAAGATAAAAAGACTTTCCTTTAATTTTCTTTAAAAAAAAAGGCGTTGAAAATTTTATTTTTTGAAAGAATAGTCCGAAATAAGTTGTCAGGAAGAAAGAAATCTATTATCCCAACATTGTAAACTTTAGACCAGGAGAGGCAAATGCAGTGCCAGCGGCTTAAAAAATTAGCTAGGGACTGGTATCAAATGGTAAAAGAAGATGCTCTGGCACCGGCCCGCATGATGGAGCTTATAGAAAGGCATGTGCAGCAATGTCCTGTCTGTCAGACAGACCCAGACCTTCCTGAAGAGATAGAAAAGATTCGTGAAATAATCAGAGCCCCTCAGCCGGTGGTCACCATTGAAGAATAAAACTCCCTCTTGCCCTTCCAGAAAAAGAAGCTAAATTTAAAAGCACAAGGTGCCCCCGTAGCTCAACCGGATAGAGCAGCGGCCTTCTAAGCCGTTGGTTGGGGGTTCGAGTCCTCCCGGGGGCACCAGTCCACTAAAGGTTGTAAGCTTTTTCTCCGTGGTCTGAAAGGTCAAGGCCCTGGACTTCTTCTTCTGGACTTACTCTCAACCCAAAGATCACGTCAACCAGCTTAAGAAGGATGAAACTAAGAACAAAACAATAAATTACCGAAGCTCCAGCTCCTATCACCTGAACAATAAATTGCTGGACATTTCCAGCTAAAAGCCCGTCAGCCCCGCCAGGATTGGCAGAAGTAAAACAAAAAACCCCGGTGAGAACTGCACCTAGAAAACCACCGACACCGTGAATACCTACCACGTCTAAAGAGTCATCATAACCCAAGCGAACCTTTAAAAGCACCGCTAGATAACAGATAACCCCCGCCAAAATGCCAATAATAATAGAAGCCCAGGGTGGAACAAAACCCGCGGCAGGGGTAATAGCCACCAGACCTGCTACGGCTCCGGAAATGGCGCCCAAGGTGGTAGGTTTACCTTGATGAATCCATTCTGCCACTATCCAAGCAAAAGCTGCAAGACCCGCTGCTAGCTGAGTATTGGCAAAGGCCAGAACAGCTATCCGGTCTGCCGCTAAAGCACTACCAGCGTTAAAACCAAACCATCCAAACCAGAGTATAGCTGCTCCAAGAATGGAAATCGGCAGATTATGGGGATGAAAGGCAGCCTGTCTATAACCTTTTCTGGCACCAACCACCAAAGCTGCCGCCAGAGCACTAGCCCCAGAGGCAATGTGAATAACTGTGCCCCCGGCAAAATCAAGGGCGCCCATGGAGCCAATCCAGCCGCCTCCCCAAACCCAGTGACACAAGGGAAGGTAAACAAAGGTTACCCAAAGAAAGATAAAAATTAAAAAGCTGCTAAAACGCATCCTTTCGGCAAATGCCCCGGTAATTAAAGCCGGAGTTATAATGGCAAACATTAGCTGGAAAGTAGCAAACAGTAAGTGAGGGATATTATCCGCTGGAGGACCGGGATCTAAATTTACATTTTTGAAAAAGAGATAAGAAAAGTCTCCTATTATTTTGCCAATATCATTGCCAAAAGCCAGGCTATAACCATAAAGAAACCATATTAAACTCACCAGACCCAAACAGATAAAACATTGCATCATGATAGAAAGGACATTTTTGCTGCGAACAAGCCCCCCGTAAAATAACGCCAACCCAGGAGTCATAAACATGACCAAGGCAGAAGAAATTAACATAAAAGCAATATCAGCCTGATTCATAGCATCCTCCTAATAATTTTTTGGATTTAACTTATTTAGGATCTAGCAATTAGAGTGCCAGTTTTATATCCGCGGGAAAAACAAAATGGCTTTGAAAACAAAAAGGATTTAATTGTTGCCTAGCTGCTTTTGCCGTGTCAAGTGAAGCGAGACTTTTGGAGTGAAAAACAGATTACTATCTGGACCTTTTTCTATAGCGTCATGGGCGAGCGAACAGGCGAGCCATCTCTACAAAGAATTCTCTTTAACTTTTTTGTAATTTTTGTATAACCAAATTGTATTAAGTTTACATTTTTGTAAAAATAACCTTACCAGAAGATTGGTGTCTCCCAAGAAACAAAAATTTATTGGCTGACCCTTTGATTTCTTTTAAAATTTAAAACCATTGACGAAATTCGAGTTTTCTTTTATAGGAATAGCGCATCTCAAAGAAAAGGGGGTTTATAAATGGCCAGACACAAAAAGATTGAGCGCATGAGAGAGATTGAAAGGCGGCGCAGGCGCCGCGCTCGTTTGGCCAAGCTTCGGGCCAAAGGGCTTTTCCCAAGGCCAGAAGGATATGACCCCAGGGTCTATCCTTATGTAGCTTACGCCGTAGCCAAAGGGATTATGAGCCTTGACGAAGCTTTAAAACGCCTTGAAGCCGCCAAAATTGAAAGTGCTTAACGGGCTTTTTCAATTAAGAAAAGCATTTCTTCAACGGCTTCTTTCATACCAACCATAATGGCTCGTGCCACTATAGCGTGGCCGATGCTAAACTCTTCAATGTAGGGTATAGCGGCTACGGGTGAAATATTCTGATAATGTAACCCGTGGCCGGCATGGACTTCAAAGCCCTGCTCTCTGGCCACCCGAGCTGCTTCTTCCAGGCGAGATAGCTCTAAATCCATTTCTTCCTGCGCTCTAGCTTCGGCATAATGGCCGGTATGTAGCTCAACGATATCCGCTCCGGTCTTAGCAGCGGCTTTTATCTGTTCAACATCAGGGTCAATAAAAATACTTACCTTAAGCCCCACTTCTTTTAAGTCTTCAACTGCCTTTCTTACCTTGGCCACGCGCCCTTTAACTTTCAGGCCTCCCTCAGTAGTTATTTCCTGACGTCTCTCAGGAACCAGGGTTACCTGGTCAGGCTTTACTTCCCGGGCAAAATTTATCATTTCATCAGTAGCTGCCATTTCTAGAATTAATTTGGTTTTCACGATTTCTCTTAAAAGCCGCACGTCTCTTTCCTGAATATGCCGTCGGTCTTCACGCAGGTGAACAACTATCCCGTGAGCTCCGCCCAGCTCAGCTAAAACTGCCGCGTGAACAGGGTCTGGATAATTGACCTTGCGGGCCTCTCTCACAGTAGCCACATGGTCAACATTAACCGCTAATTTGGCTGGCATATATTCCCTCCTTTTCAAAAAGTTTATCAATTTCTGTGCTCGTGAACCTAAAAGCTTTTGGATAAGTTCAATTTCTTTATTAAGCATCAAACGTGTGGCATGGAGGCCGCCCTCATGTTCATGCCCCAAAAGATGTAACAAGCCATGAATAGCAAGCATTAAAAGATAATGTTTTTTATAAAGGCCATATTCTTCCGCCTCACGATAAGCGGTATCCACTGAAATTATTACATCACCTAAAAGGTCAGGCTGAATTTCTGTAAACGGACCTTCATACTGGGAAAACGAGATAACATTTGTAGGATAAGGACGATCTAAATACTCCGTATTGTAAAGGGTAATAACTTCATCATCTACCAGAATAAAATTGGCTTCTTTATTTTCCAGGTTAAGGATTGAAAGGGCCTTTTCCAGTTTCTCTTTGAGCCACGTTACGGGAATGCTCTTTTTTTGCTGGTTTATGATTTCAATGGGCATGCCCTTGTGATAGAAAAAAAAGTCTTTTAAAGCAAGAAAAATAAACTTAAGTTAAATTTAGTCTGGGCTAATTTTTATTCTTTTTCGCCTTTAAAATGATAAGACGTTCTTTTAATTCTTTTTCTCGGCCTCTTTCCGTAGGGAAATAATAACGTCGGCCTTTTAGTCTTTTAGGAAGATAATCTTGAACCACAAACCCTTCAGGAAAGTTATGAGGATATTTATATCCCTTTCCGTAACCAAGATCTCGCATAAGCTTGGTCTCAGGGTTTCTTAAATGAAGTGGCACAGGGAGCGCTCCGTATTTTTCAACATCTTCTCTGGCTTTATTTAAAGCCATGTAGGCGGCATTACTTTTGGGAGCCATAGCCACATAAATTACCGCCTGGGCCAGCACCAGTTCCCCTTCGGGAAGGCCCAGGAACGCAACGGCCTCTTTAGCAGCCAGAGCCATCTGTAAAGCCTGTGGGTCAGCCAGGCCAACATCTTCAGCCGCCGCCGCTACCAGGCGCCTTACAATAACCAGAGGATCCTCTCCAGCCTCAAGCATTCTAACCATCCAGTAAATAGCAGCGTCTGGGTCACTTCCCCTGAGGCTTTTGTGAAAGGCAGAGAGGAGATTGTAATGTTCTTCTCCACTCTGGTCATACTGAAGGGGCTTTTTAAGTTCAAGCTCTTTTACTTTTTCAAGGGTAAGCTTTGGTTGGTTTTCATCAAAATTCATCACCAGATCTTCAAGAAAATTAAGGGCCAGGCGGGCATCACCCTGAGCAAAATCAGCTAAATAATAAAGAACTTCATCTTCAATTTGAACCTTCAATTCTTTAAGACCCTGGGGAGAATCTAAAGCCCTTTTTAAAATTAAAACCAGGTCTTCTCTGGAAAGAGGTTTTAAAGGAAGTACTCTTACTCTAGAAAGTAAAGGAGCAATCACCCTGAAAGAGGGGTTTTCCGTGGTAGCTCCGATGAGAACAATCCTTCCTTCTTCCACGTAAGGAAGAAGAAAGTCCTGTTGCGCTTTATTAAAACGGTGTATTTCGTCAATAAAAAGAATGGTTTGGCGACCTAAAGAGCGCTCTTTATCTGCCTGCTCCAGGGCCTTTCGTAATTCTTTTATACCCGAATCTACCGCTGATATAGGTATAAATCTTGTGTTAGTTTCTTTAGCCAAAAGCCTGGCTAAAGTGGTTTTTCCACATCCAGGAGGCCCCCAAAGAATTAAAGAAGAGATTTTTTTCCTGGCGAGACAAAGAGAAAGGAACTTATTGGGACCTAATAAATGTTTTTGCCCTACAAATTCACTTATTTTTTTAGGCCTTAAGCGTTCAGCTAAAGGTTTAGGCGGCTCAAAGAGACTTTTTTTCACCTGTCTTCTTAGTTCTTTTTCTGTCAGCTAAAAATAAGCGAGTAAAACAAAAAGTGCACAAACTAGAAATTAAATTCCACGAAATTAACATAAATAAAAGAGCTGAACCTTTCATTTTCTTTTTCTCCTTTTCTTATCTTGAAGATACACCAGAAAACAAAGAGCCGCCATGATAGTGATCAATAACTGCCGAGTCAACCAGGAAGTCCAGGTACTTTGAGCTAGATAACTGGGTAAAATGGTCACTACCCACCAGATTATTATCAAAAACAAAAAGACAGGAGTTACGTATTTCATAATGTAGAAAAAGATCCTCGGCAATTTAATGAAGCCACCGCGGTTTATTTCTGCCCAGGCTTTAGAAGGACTAAAGGCCCAGAAGAAAATGAGCACTTCACAAAGGGCAAAAACCACCACAAAGAAAGTTCCCGCCCAGAAGTCCATTTCATCCAGAGAACCTGGAAGGAAAATGGCTACATGGGCAATGGAGAACAAAACTCCCATGGTAGCCAGTACGGCGTGCTTTCGTTCAAGCCTGAATTCATCCTGTAGAAAAGCAATAATAGGCTGAGTGATAGCCACCGATGAAGTTAAACCAGCGAAAAATAGAAGAATAAACCAGAGGAAACCAAAGATGTCTCCAAAAGGTATATTGGCAAAAATAGCAGGCAAACTAACAAAAGCCAGATTAAAAGCCCCACTAGCCGCAATAGCCTGGGCCGCAGCCACTCCAAAAAAGGCTGCGGCTGCAGGAATAGCGATGGAGGCCCCCAGGATAACTTCAGCGGCTTCATTCAATGAAGAAGCCGTCAAAGCCGAAAGAGTAATGTCGTCATTTCTTTTTAGATAAGAAGCATAAGTTATGATAGCGCCAAAACCCAGACTCAAGGTAAAAAATACCTGCCCAGCTGCAGCCAACCAAATTTTAGGGTTAGCCAGTTCTGACCATTTAGGCTCCCAGAGAAAATTTAGACCAGCCACCGCGGTACCATAAGGGGTCTCAAGGGTTAACACCCGCACTAACAGGATTATCGCAAAAAGAAAAAGAAGGGGCATGGCTATTTTAGCCAGCCGCTCAATGCCACCAGAAATTCCCTTTATCAAAACGTAGATATTTAAGACTATGGTTAAGATAAAAAAGAAGTAGGCCAAATAACTGGGATGATAAAAAGGCCCTTCTCCCATGCCTGTATATTGACTTAAAAACTCTTTAAATGGAGCCAGGTAAGCCTCTGGCGAAGAGAGTTCAGCGGTTGAAGGATGAGGCAATGCTCCAAAAAGAGAAAGTAAAGCGTAACCCAAGGTCCAGCTCTCAATATATACGTAATAACAAGATACCACAAACGGCACAAAAAGCCCTAAAACGCCTATATATTTAGCCAGAGGATGATTCCAGAGCAGTTTAAAAATAGCCGGGGTAGTCCCATGCCCCCTAACCCCTCCATACCTACCAATGGCCCATTCAACCCACATGAGCGGGATAGCTATTAAGACCAGGGAAATCATATAGGGAATCATGAAGACCCCACCGCCGTTTTCCGCTGCCTGGGTGGGAAAACGCAAAAAATTACCCAAACCTACAGCATTTCCGGCCATAGCCAGAATTAGACCTATACGGGTAGCCCAATGTTCTCGTGGTGCCATTAGCAAGCTCCTAATATTTTTGCTTACTAGTAATTAAGTTGGTTTTATTTATCAAGATTTTTTAAAAAGAATGTTTTGGCAAAGCTCTTCTTTCTGGCCGGCGTCTGTCAAAAGGAAGGCTTAATCTAAATATCGTTGGATTAACTAGGTTAGCTATTTCTATTCTTCCTCCCAGTTCTTCTACGATATGAGAGGCCAGAGTTAATCCCATACCCAGGTGCCCCGGCTTGGTAGTAAAGAAGGGATTAAAAATAAAAGGTAATATGTCAGGCTTTAAACCACGGCCCTGATCACAAACTTCAAAAAATACTTTTTGGTGATGTTTAAATATGTTCAGGGAAACCGCACCTTCGTGAGAGCATAAAAAGTGAGCTTCCAGCGCGTTCTTCAAAATCTCTTTTAAGGCCTCTAATAACAGTTCCGGATCAGAATAAAAAACAAAGTTCCTTATATTTTTATCGTTTATGACGAGTTCTGGTGAAGCTCCAGAGACCTCCCCCTTAAAAACTTCTTTTAGGGTTTCAATTATTTCCTGCACCTCTACCAGACGAATACGAGGTTTAGGAAAGTTTATTACCTTTTCTAAGCCAGCTAGTAACTCCTCAAGTCTTTCACACTGATAAATTATGGCGGAAGAATAATAGGTAAGCTTCTCTGGAGAATTTTTTAAGCGCCGCGCAAGCCCTCCTATAACCAAAATAGGATTGCGCACGTGGTGGGCCATATCCGCTAACATGCGCCCAAGAAAGGTAAAATGCCTGGCTTCTTTAAGAGACTTTGCAAGCTTCTTGAGATATTCAATATTCTGAAAGGTAACTACAATGAAAGAGACACCATTTTCTGAACACTTTAAAAATTGAGTTTGAGCTATAAAAGGTTGACCATTTTGAGGGATGAGAAAAATCTCTCCCACATAAAACCCTTCCTGCTCCAGTAGGCCCAAAATATTTGGCCAAAGAATTTTCTGGTCATCTGGAGAGAGAAAAAAGGAAAGATTTTTTAGCCTTAGGCTCTTAGAATCAACCCCTAAAAGGTCTGAAGCATCTTTGTTATGGAAAAGGATATCGCCCTCTTCAGACATAATAACAATTCCTGTTTTCAGGAAATCAACAACTTTTTGCCAGGCAGGAGGGAAACAAAAATCAATATTTTGAAGAGATAAATCTGGAAAAGCCATAAAAACCCCTCAAACAGAATATTTTTTCTTATAATTATTTCGGTCAATGTGGAGAAGAACTAAATTAACCTAAAATTTAGAGGCTTAACTGCAGGGCCTGATACTAGTCGTCTAAAAAATAAAAAGGCCCCATGGCGGGGCCTTCTAAAATCGTTTGGAATAAAGCTTTTAAGCTTTTTTCTCAGACTCTTCTTTGATTTCCTCTTTAGTCTCTTCCTGAGAAGTAGTAGAAGTTTCTTCTTCAGCTTCTTTAGTAGTTTCTGAGCTTTCCGCCGTTATGGCTTCTTCTTTGGCCTCAGATGCCTCCTCTGCGGCAGTTTCAACTGCTTGTGGCGTTTCTTCTACTTTTTCTTCCTGGGCTGGTGCACTTTCGGCTGCTTTAGCCTCAGCAGCCTCTGTCTCCTTGACTTCTTCCACTGGTTCAGCCGCAGGCTTTTCCTTAGCCTCAGGAGTAGTCGCAGGTGCTTCTTTTTTGGCCGCAGGCTTATGTTCTAATTTATCGGTCACCAGTTCTATGATGACCATCATGGCTGCATCTCCCCGGCGCGGCCCAATACGGACAATCCGAGTAAAACCACTCTGGCGGTAAGCATAGCGGTCTTTTATCTCAGAAAAAAGCTTCCGCACTACAGCCTTGTCAGGCAAAATAGAAAGGGCCTGGCGCCGAGCCGCCAAATCTCCCCTTTTAGCGAGCACTATCATTTTATCCGCCAAACGACGTAACTCTTTAGCCTTAGCCTCAGTAGTTTGTATTCTTTCGTGTATAAAAAGGGCTACGAGCAAGTTCCGCAAAAGGGCTTTCCGATGCTCCCATTTACCAACCAAGCGTCTGCTCTTCTTTCTGTGCCTCATAGTTTCCTCTCCCTGATAAACTAAGCTTCTTCTTTGGCTTCTTCTGGGGGCTTCCAGTCAGTAATTTGCATTCCAAAAGAAAGCCCCATGGAGCTTAAAATATTTTTGAGTTCATTCAAGCTCTTACGACCAAAATTTTTAGTCTTTAGCATTTCAGATTCAGTTTTTTGAACAAGTTCACCAATATAACGAATATTGGCATTTTTCAAACAATTAGCTGATCTTACTGAAAGCTCAAGCTCATCAATCCTCTTATCAAGGTATTTGTAGTATTCTGGTTTAGACTCTTCGGCTGTTTTTTCTTCGGTGGTTTCTTCTTCAGTAAAATTAATAAAGACTGTTAGCTGGTCTTTTAAAATCTTGGCCGCGTAAGCCATGGCGTCCTGCGCGTCCACTGTGCCGTCTGTCCATATCTCCATAACTAGGCGATCAAAATCACTACTGCGACCGACACGCGCCTGGGTAACATTAAAATTGACTCGTTGAATAGGAGAAAAAATAGCATCAACAGGGATAACACCAATTTCTTCAACGCTGGAAGGGTCAGCAGGACGATAACCCTTTCCCCATTCCACGTGAAGTTCCATTTTCAAATGGCCATCTTTAGATAGAGTAGCGATATGGTGGTCAGGATTTACAATTTCTCCCTGACCATCAGTTTGGATATCACCAGCCTTAACCTCTCCCGGGCCAGCTTTTTCAAGGATAAAAGTTTTGGGTTCCTCATCGTAAAGCTTAAAGCGGACACCCTTTAAGTTTAAAATGATATCAATAACGTCTTCCCTGACTCCAGGAAGACTGGAAAATTCATGGGTAGTCCCGTCGATTTTAACCCAGGTAATAGCAGCCCCTTGAAGCGAAGACAAAAGAACTCTTCTCAAGGCGTTGCCAATGGTTACGCCAAAACCTCGCTCTAGAGGCTCTATAACAAACTTCCCGTAAAAAGGTGGCCTGGAATCATTGTGAACCTGAACACCTTTAGGCTTAATGAGCTCCAGCCAATTCCTGCTTATAAGATTTTTGGTTTCTGCCATAACACCACCCTTATCTGATTATTATGTTTAACGGGAGTAGAACTCAACAATCAGCTGTTCCTGAATCGGCATAGTAATATCTTCGCGGGTTGGTAAGGCCTTAACTTTGCCTTTAAAGTTATCAGCATCAAGCTCAAGCCACTGAGGAATGCCGCGCCTGACTGCTGCTTCAAGATTTTCTTGAATCATTGCATTCTGGCGATATTTTTCTTTGAGTTCAATAACATCTCCCGGCTTTACGAGATAAGAAGGAATATCAACGTTTCGCCCGTTAACTTTAAAGAGTCCGTGGGCTACCATCTGACGGGCTTGCATACGAGATGAGGCAAAACCTAACCGATAGACGACATTATCCAACCGGCGTTCCAAAAGCTGTAAAAGATTATGGCCAGTCTGACCTTTCATACGGTCAGCCCGGTCAAAATACTTAGCAAATTGCTTTTCAGAAACGCCATAAATCCTTTTTACTTTTTGCTTTTCCCGTAAACGAATACCGTAGTCAGAACGCTTAGCTCTAATTTGAGCCTGGCCATGCTGGCCAGGAGGATAACTACGTCTTTCAAAAGCGCATTTATCGGTGTAACAACGGTCTCCTTTAAGAAAGAGCTTCATCCCTTCTCTACGGCATAATCTACAACGTGGACCTGTATATTTAGCCAAGGCCTTCTCCTCCTTAACTTACTGAATATTAAATTCTTCTCTTTTTAGGTGGACGACACCCATCATGAGGGATAGGGGTAACATCCTTAATCATGGTGATTTGAAAACCAGCCGCCTGAAGGGCCCTTAAAGCCGCTTCACGACCAGCTCCCGGGCCTTTCACATAAACAGCTACTTTTCTCATACCCTGTTCCATAGCCCTTCGAGCCGCAGATTGAGCCGCCAACTGCGCCGCATAAGGGGTTCCTTTACGAGAACCTTTAAAACCCTCAGTGCCACCACTGGCCCAGGCCACAGTGTTACCCTGCTTGTCTGTAATGGTAACAATGGTGTTATTAAAAGTAGCGTGTATGTGGGCAATGCCCTCGGGAATATTCTTCTTTTCGCGCTTTTTACCTCTTGCTCTCCGACGTTTCGCCATCTTTCCTCACCCCTTACTTTTTACGTCTGCCGCGCAAAGAAGATGGACGCGGCCCTTTTCTTGTACGAGCGTTAGAACGGGTCTTCTGACCACGCACTGGAAGCCCCATACGATGTCTGAGGCCTCGATAACAGCCCATATCCATAAGACGCTTAATATTAGCTGAAACTTCGCGCCTTAAATCACCTTCAACCTTATATTCTTTCTCTACTATCTGACGAATCCTTGTAAGCTCTTCTTCCGTAAGGTCTTTGGTTTTTTTGTTCCAGTCAACGCCTGCCTTAGTTAAAACCTTCTGAGATAAAGTGCGCCCAATACCATAAATATAGGTAAGGGCAATCTCTATAGATTTATTATCTGGAATATCAACTCCCGCTATCCTTGGCACGTTAAAACCTCCTTACTAACCTTGTCTTTGTTTATGACGAGGATTTTCGCAAATAATACGCACAATACCCTTACGTTTAATTACCTTACACTTACGACATCTCTTTTTAACAGATGCTTGCACTTTCATGGCTCTCACCTAACCTTTCTTACGGTCTTTTTTAGTGCCTCTATAAACAATACGCCCTCTAGTCAAATCATAGGGCGAAAGCTCAACTATAACTTTGTCTCCAGGAAGAATACGAATATAATGGACTCGCATCTTCCCGGAAATATGTGCCAAAACCTTATGGCCATTCTCAAGTTCAACCCTAAACATAGCATTTGGTAAAGCTTCAACTACTGTTCCTTCTACTTGAATGGCCTCTTCTTTAGGCATAATTACTCCTTAAATTTTTGACAAAATTTCTGGGCCTTTGGCCGTTATTACCACTGAATGTTCATAATGAGCAGCCAGGCTACGGTCTTTGGTCACCGCTGTCCACCCGTCTGGCAGAATTTCTACCTCATGACTCCCCATAACCACCATGGGCTCAATAGCTATCACCATTCCTGCCATCAAACGAGGTCCTTTTCCTTTACGGCCAAAATTGGGCACTTCTGGAGGTTCATGTAAAGACTCTCCAATTCCGTGCCCTACAAAATCACGAATTACATTGTATCCCTTTTTTTCCACATAATTTTGCACCGCGGCTGAAATATCCCCCACACGATTACCAACCCTTGCCTTCTCAATAGCTCGGTAAAGGGCTTTTTCCGTAACCTCCATAAGCCGCTTTGCTTCCTCGCTCACCTCTCCAACTGCCACTGTCAAAGCTGCGTCTCCATAATAACCTTCATAAATTGTCCCAAAGTCAAAGCTGACTATGTCGCCTTCTTTTAAAACTTTTTCTTTTAAAGGTAATCCGTGTACTACCTCTTCGTTTACCGAAACACACAAACTAAAAGGGTAGCCCCTATATCCCTTAAAAGCCGGGCGGGCTCCCCTTTTTAAGGCTATTTCTTCAGCTATTTGATTCAAATCCCAGGCCGTAATCCCTGGGGTTACTTTCTCTTTTAAAGTTAATAAAACTTCCGCAACTATAGCATTAGCTTTACGCAATAAATCTATTTCCCAGGGGGCCCTTAGCTTTATCTTAGCTGGCCCCCTGGCTACTTTCATAATCTTTGTCTTACGCAATTTTACCCGCCAAGTAATTTAACAATACGATTAAATATTTCATCAATGGAGCCCATACCGTCAATACGGTGAAGGACTCCTTTCTTTTCGTAATATTCAATTATAGGTTCAGTCTGTTCGTGATAAACCTTTAAACGATTACGAACCGTTTCTTCGTTATCGTCCGCCCGCTGGTAAAGCTCTCCGCCACAAACGTCACACTTACCCTCTTCCTTGGGCGGCTTGAACATTACATGATACATCATACCACATTTCTTGCAAGTGCGCCGACCAGTAAGACGTTTTACCAGCTCTTCGTCGGGAACATCTATCAAAATAGCGTAGTCTATTTTTTTACCAAGCTTTTCAAGAAGCTTATCCAGCGCTTCAGCCTGAGGCACAGTGCGGGGAAAACCATCTAAAATAAACCCCTTCTCACAGTCAGGTTGTTTAAGACGCTCTTCCACCATGCCAAGGACGATCTCATCAGGAACAAGGGCTCCTTTATCCATGTACTCCTTAGCTTTCTTGCCCAGTTCCGTACCTTTAGAAAGATGTTCACGGAACATGTCTCCCGTAGAAATCTGCGGGATACCAAACTTTTCAGCAATCATTTTAGCCTGTGTTCCCTTCCCTGCCCCTGGTGGTCCTAAAAAGACAATGTTCATAACCCCCTCCTTATTAACTATTACCGCCCACGGCCGCGCAAACGACCCTGCTTCATAAGCCCATCATAATGCCTGGTTAAAAGATGGGCTTCTATCTGAGCCATAGTATCCATGGCTACACCAACTACGATGAGAAGGGCGGTGCCTCCAAAATAAAAAGGTACATTAAATTCTTTTATCAAAATCGTGGGCAAAACACAAATTGCCGAAACATACAATGCCCCGATTAATGTAAGCCTGGTAAGCACCTTATCTAAAAATTCAGCCGTGGCTCGGCCAGGCCTTATTCCGGGAATAAATCCACCTTGCTTTTGGATGTTTTCCGCTACTTCCTGAGGATTAAAAATGATAGCTGTGTAGAAATAACAAAAAAAGATAATCAAAGCCACAAACAGTATTTCATAAAGGAGACTACCTGGCTGAAACCACTGGGCCATTTTTTGAAAAAATTCAAGCGGAACAAAATTAGCAATGGTTGCCGGGAACATTAAAACAGATGAAGCAAAAATAGGTGGGATAACACCAGCCATATTCACTTTAAGAGGCAAATAAGTGGTCTGCCCTCCTACTATCTGGCGCCCCACTTGCCTGCGAGCGTAGTGAATAGGAATACGCCGCTGGGCACGTTCCATAAATACCGTAAAAGCTACCACTGCTATTATCAACGCTAGTATGATAACAAGAATTACTGGAGATAACTCGCCTGTCTTTACTAAACGGAAAGTCCTTATTAGAGCTCCAGGGATACCAGCTACGATACCGGCAAAAATCAACATGGAAATGCCATTTCCAATACCGTGTTCCGTGATCTGCTCTCCTAGCCACATAAGAAAAATGGTTCCCGCCGTAAGAGTTATCATGGTAAGAAGTTTAAAACCCCACCCCGGAAAAAGAACTATGGGGTCGCCATTAGGAGCCGTCATTCTTTCTAATCCAACCGCTATACCAAAGCCCTGAATCAAACAAATAGCAACCGTCAAATACCGTGTGTAATAAGCTATTTTGCGACGCCCTTCAGGCCCTTCTTTCTGCATTTCTTTAATTGAAGGAAATACTACGGTTAAGAGTTGCAAAATAATAGAGGCGCTAATGTAAGGCATAATACCCAGGGCACAAATAGAAAGTCGCCTTAAAGCCCCTCCAGAAAACATATCCAGAAAGCCAAAAATAGTGCCCCCGGCTCTATCAAATAAAGCAGCTAGGGCCATAGTATTTATACCGGGGGTAGGAATTTGGACGGCTATTCTATAAATAGCGAGCGCCGCCAGGAGAAAAAGTATCCTGCGGCGCAATTCTGGAATATTAGCGAGGGTCTCTACACCTCTAGATTGCAACATAAAAATCTCCTAGCGGGAGATAATCTCTACCGAGCCACCTGCAGATTCTATCTTTTCTCTGGCTGACTTAGAAATAGCGTGGCACTTCACTCTAAGCGCGATAGAAATTTCACCGTCTCCCAAAATCTTAAGAGGCTTGGGGGCCCCCTTAAGGATTTTGGCCTGGCGAAGGATTTCAGGGGTTACCTCTTCACCCGCTGAAAACCTTTTGGCCAAATCCCCGACGTTTATTACCGCATACTCTACCCTAAAGGGATTCTTAAAACCCCTTTTGGGCAAACGCCTGAGGATGGGCATCTGGCCACCCTCAAACCACGGTGGAACTCCACCGCCGGTGCGGGCCTTCTGGCCTTTATGCCCCTTACAGGCTGTCTTACCGTGCCCAGAACCAGGCCCACGCCCTACCCTCTTTTCCTTCTTCTTTGACCCCGGAAAGGGGGATAAATTAGAAAGGCTGATTCTTTCAGCCATTGATCTCCTCCACTTTTACTAAATGTTTTACTTTTTCAATCATCCCCCGAATACAGGGGTTATCTGGCTTTATTACCGTATGCCTGATACGCCTCAAACCTAAAGCCGCAATTGTCCCTCTCTGTTTTTTGGACCAGCCGTACTTACTACGCACTAAAGTAATCTTAAGCTGCTTCGCCATGGCCTTCACCTACCACTTCTTCTTTAGGAAGATTGCGTTTTTTAGCCACATATTCTGGATCTTGCAAGCTCTCAAGAGCCTTAAACGTGGCCTTGACCACATTATGAGGATTGGTACTCCGAATACATTTAGTCACCACGTCTTTAATACCCACGGCATCCATAATGGCACGCACCGTACCCCCCGCAATAACTCCCGTACCTGGAGGACCTGGCTTAAGAAGCACCTGAGCTGCCCCGTAAACTCCCAAAATGGGATGAGGAATGGTACCATTGATAACTGGCACCTTTATCATGTTTTTACGAGCCTTCTCCAGGGCTTTACGAATAGCATCTGGCACTTCAGGAGCCTTACCCAATCCGTATCCAATACGCCCGGCACCGTCTCCCACCACCACCAGGGCAGAAAAACGAAAACGGCGCCCACCCTTATGGACCTTAGCCACACGATTTATAAAAATTATTTTCTCTATTAACTGTTCGTTTTCTTTAGGTGATGCCACCAAGGCTCACTCCTCCTTAAATCTAAAACTCTAAACCACCTGCTCGTGCCCCGTCTGCCAGGGCCTTAACACGGCCATGGTATTTATAACCGCCTCTATCAAAAACCACTTTCTTTATACCAGCTTCCACTGCCCGCTGGCCCAGAAATTCACCTACAACCTTGGCTACGGCAGTTTTTCCGCCTTCTTTTTTGGCCTCAAGAACCTTTTCGCGAATAGCAGGTGTTAAAGACGAAGCCGCTACCAAGGTCTTTCCATGAACGTCATCTATAATTTGGGCATAAATATGTTTGCAAGAACGAAAGACCGAAAGTCTTGGCCTTTCCGGTGTACCAAAAATCTTTTTTCTTACGCGACGTTTTCTCCTAAGCCGTGCCAATACCTTTTTACTCGTTCTTCCCATAGCCTCTTCACCCTACTCCTATTTCTTTCCGCCTTTTCCGGCTTTACGTAGTATTCTTTCTCCAGTATAGCGAATCCCTTTGCCTTTATAGGGCTCAGGTGGCCTTATTTTGCGAATATTAGCCGCCGTCTGGCCTACCAACTCTTTATCAATACCTTCAAGAATGATCTGAAACTGAACATCTCCAGCTCCGCGCTGAACCTTGGCCGTAACCCCTTTAGGCAACTTGAATTCCACGGGATGTGAATAGCCAACACTTAAAATCAAAGTGTCACCTTTTAAGTCTGCTTTATAACCAAGACCTACAATATCAAGAGATTTAGTAAAACCTTTAGAAACTCCTGTAACCCAATTATTAACCAGGGCTCTAGCCAACCCGTGAAAAGCTTTAACTTTCCGGGCAAGCCTTTTTTGCACTTCTTTCGGCAGAACCTTTACCTCATTACCTTCAACTTTTATTTCCACCAGGGGCGGATGTGGTTTTTCCAGCCGCCCTTTAGTCCCCTGCACAATCACTTTATCTTCTTTTATTTCAATTTTTACCCCGTCAGGGATGGGAACCGGCCTTCTTCCAATACGTGAAAGCATATCAATTCACCTCGCTCCTACCAAACTTCACAAATAACTTCGCCACCAATGCCCCGCTTACGGGCTTCTTTGTCAGTCATAATACCCTGGGAAGTAGATATAATAGCTATCCCGTAACCACCTAAAACCTGGGGCAATTCATCTTTTTTGACATAAATACGACGCCCGGGCTTGGAAACCTTTTTCATTCCCGCAATTACCGGGCGTTTTTGCTCGTCATATTTCAAAACAATCTCAATCTTACCTTGAGGCCCCTCAGGAATGAAACGGAAGTCCTCTATATAGCCTTCTTCTTTTAATATTTTAGCAATAGCGAGCTTCATTTTAGAAGCTGGCACCTCTACTGTTTTGTGGTGCACCAGACACGCATTCCGAATGCGAGCCAGCATATCAGCTATTGGATCTGTCATCATAGCCCTTCACCCCTTACCAACTGGCTTTTCTTACACCAGGGATTTTGCCCTGGGAAGCAAGATTCCTGAAACAAATACGACAAAGCCCGAAACGGCGAATATAAGCCCGTGCCCGGCCACAAATAGAGCATCTATTGCGCTTGCGCACTTTAAACTTGGGCTCTCTCAATGCTTTTACAATCTGCGCTTTACGCGGCATGACTCCTCCCTATCTCTTACGTTTAAAAGGCATACCTAAATTTTTAAGAAGCTCAAAAGCTTCTTCATCTGTTTCTGCCGTAGTAACAAAAGTTATATTCATGCCCTTTATCTTTTCTACTTTGTTAGGGTCAACTTCAGGGAAAATGGTATGGTCATCTATTCCCATGGTAAAATTGCCACGCCCATCAAAACCGCGAGCCGGCACTCCTCTGAAATCTCTCACACGAGGCAAGGCTACGTTTACCAGGCGAGTAAAGAAATCATACATACGGTTTTTGCGCAAGGTAACCATAACACCTATAGGCATACCTTCACGCAATTTAAAGGCCGCAATAGATTTTCTGGCCCGGCGAATACTGGGACGCTGACCAGCAATCATAGCCAGCTCTTCTACCGCCTGGTCTATAATTTTGGGATTCTGAACCGCCTCACCAAGCCCCATATTGAGCACAATTTTCTCTAAACGAGGGACTTCTAATTTGTTCTTATAACCAAACTTTTCCATAAGCTTAGGAACAACCTCTTCTTCGTAATATTGCTTGAGCCAGGACATAGTCACCCTACTCCTTCGCCTCTATAATCTCTCCACATTTTTTGCATACGCGCACTTTGGTACCATCTTCTAAGAACTTACGCCCGATCTTAACCCCTTTATTACACTTGGGACAAAAAACCATTATGTTAGAGATATGAATTGGAGCAGGCTTTTCCACAATACCACCCTCAGCATAAGGGGTAGGCCTCATGTGCCTTTTAACAATATTTACCCCTTCCACAATAGCACGTTGCCGCCGGGGAAAAACCTGCAATACTTTACCAATTTTCCCTTTATCTTTTCCCGCAATTACCACTACCTGGTCATTCTTTCTAATATGAACCTTAACCTGGTGTGGTTTTATATTCCTTTTTTGTTTGCTTCTAAAAAGTCGCATATCCTAACCCCTTAAAGAACTTCTGGCGCAAGTGAAATTATCTTCATAAAGTTTTTGGAGCGCAATTCACGGCCTACCGGCCCGAAAATACGAGTTCCAATAGGCTCTCCCCACTGGTTAATCAACACCGCCGCGTTTTCATCAAATTTTATTAAAGTCCCATCAGGGCGAGGTTGCTCTTTTCTAGTCCGCACTACTACCGCTCGCACTACATCTCCAGCCTTTACCTTAGAATTGGGAAGAGCCTCTTTTACCGAAGCAATAATTACGTCTCCAATGCGCGCATAACGCCGCCCTGCTCCCCCCAGCACACGAATACACATTATCCTTTTGGCTCCAGAGTTATCTGCCACATTCAAATATGTCTGTTGCTGAATCATAAGCTATCACCACCCTCTCTAAACTTCCTCTTGGGCCTTTTCTTCTGAAGTTTTGTCTAAAACCTTTGCCCGTTCAATGATACTTTTCACCCGCCATCTCTTATGACGGGAAAGAGGCCTTGTTTCCTCAATCAAAACTTTATCGCCTACCCGACAGGTGTTTTCTTCATCATGGGCCATGAACTTTTTACGCCTTTTAATGTATTTCTTATAAAGAGGATGCATCTTAAGACGCTCAACCGCCACCACTACGGTTTTGTCCATCTTGTCGCTAACTACAATACCTATAAACTGTTTTATGCCTTTTTTAGCTTTCTCTGCCATCTTCGCGACCCTTTAATTATGAAGTTTTTCCCTGTAATTCTTTCTCACGTAAAATAGTAAGAATTCTAGCAATATCCCGTTTTACCTGCCTTATCCGCATGGGATTTTCAAGCTGATGTAAAGACTTCTGAAAACGCAAATTAAAGAGCTCTTCTCTCAACTCACGTAATTTGTCTTGAAGTTCCACCACCGATAGACGACGAAGCTCCTTTGGTTTCATACCCTGTCCTCCCGCGAAACAATCTTGCACTTAATAGGGAGCTTATCCGCCGCAAGTCTCAAAGCTTCACGTGCCACCTCTTCGGGAACACCTTCAATCTCGTAAATTATACGGCCAGGTTTAATAACAGCCACCCAGCCTTCCACACTGCCTTTACCTTTACCCATACGGGTTTCAGCCGGCTTTTTGGTAATAGGCTTATCTGGAAAAACCCTAATCCATATCTTGGCTCCCTTTTTAGCACAACGCACAATGGCCACACGGCCAGCTTCAATCTGCTGGGAAGTAAGCCAGCAATGTTCAAGAGCACGCAAGCCAAATTCTCCAAAGGAAACCGCGTTTCCACGCCAGGATTTTCCGCGGTTGCGCCCTTTTTGCTGTTTGCGATATTTTACTTTACGTGGCTGTAAAAGCATTTTTCATAACCTCCTAGATATTAAGAGGCGCCATCTCCCCTTTTTCAGGCAAAACTTCACCTTTAAACAACCAAACTTTTACCCCGATAACACCGTACTTGGTGTTAGCCTCAGCAAAACCATAATCAATATCTGCGCGTAAAGTATGAAGCGGCACACGGCCTTCACGATACCATTCTTTACGAGCAATCTCTGCTCCTCCTAAACGCCCTTTACACTGAACTCTAATGCCCTGGGCTCCAAAACGCATGGCAAGTGCCACGGCCCGCTTCATAGCTCGCCTGAAAGAAACACGGCGTTCAAGCTGAGTAGCAATATTTTCCGCCACCAACTGAGCATCAAGCTCTGGACGACGAACTTCTACGATATCTACGTGAATCTCTTTGCCACCGGTAAGCTTCTCCAGTTCTTTTTTAAGGGCTTCTATTTCTACACCCTTTTTACCGATAACAATACCCGGGCGAGCCGTATGTATAATAATACGGACCTTGTTTGCCGCCCGTTCAATTTCAATCTTAGAGATTCCCGCATGCTTAAGTCTATCTTTTATAAAACGACGTATCTGATAATCCTCGTGAACCAACTCGGGAAAATTACCCTTTGCAAACCACCGGGAATCCCAAGTCCTAGTGATCCCTATTCTCAATCCAATGGGATTTACTTTCTGACCCAAAGCTCGCCCTCCTTGCTATTTCTCAGGTTTTTCTTCTACCACCACGGTAATGTGGCTGGTGCGCTTCAAAATACGGCTGGCTCTACCAAAAGCCCGCGGCCAAAACCTTTTAAGCCGTGGCCCCTCATCTACATAAGCCCGCTTTACGTAAAGTTTATCAGGGTCCATCTGATAGTTGTGTTCTGCGTTAGCCACCGCTGATTCTAAAACCTTACGCACCAAACGCGCCCCCTTTTTAGGGGTAAACTGCAAGATCTTCAGGGCCTCATCTACCGATTTACCGCGTATGAGATCTACCACTAAACGCGCTTTATAAGGTGATATACGCACATATTTAGCTTGCGCCCGCGCTTCCATAGCTTAACTCCTATTTCTTCTTACCTTTTACTTTACCCTTGTCAGCGGCATGGCCCCTATAAGTCCTAGTAGGGGCAAACTCACCCAGCTTGTGGCCAACCATGTTCTCGGTAACATAAACGGGAATAAATTTATGCCCGTTATGAACGGCAAAAGTTAAACCCACAAACTCGGGTAAAATAGTGGAACGCCGACTCCAGGTTTTAATAACTTTTTTATCTCCAGTCTCAAGGGCCTTACGCACCTTTTTCCAGAGATGTTCATCAACAAATGGCCCTTTCTTTTTTGACCTAGGCATATCTCACCTCTCCTAGCCCTTACGTCTTCTAACGATAAATTTATCAGAAGGTTTTTTACCTCTGGTTTTAAGCCCCTTGGCCAACTGCCCCCAGGGTGAACAAGGGTGACGCCCACCGTGAGTGCGCCCTTCACCACCACCCATGGGATGATCAACCGGGTTCATAGCCACCCCGCGCACATGGGGCCTTCTGCCAAGCCAACGAGAACGACCAGCCTTACCAAGAGTTACATTCTCATGGTCAATATTTCCTACCTGGCCTATAGTGGCCCGACAATCAAGGTGGACCATTCTAATTTCACCTGAAGGCAATCTCAAGTGGGCATAGTCACCTTCTTTGGCCATAAGCTGGGCAAAAGTACCAGCTGCTCTAGCCATCTGGCCACCTTTCCCGGGCCTAAGCTCTATATTGTGAATAATAGTACCCAGTGGAATATTTCTTAAAGGCATACAATTGCCCACTTTTACTTCCACGTTTTCGCCAGACATTAAAACATCACCTACTTTAAGACCAAGGGGCGCGAGAATATAGCGCTTTTCACCATCAGCGTAATGTAAAAGAGCAATATTGGCCGAACGGTTAGGGTCATATTCAATGGCTGCTACTTTGGCAGGAATACCGTCTTTATTGCGCTTAAAGTCTATACGACGATAAAGGCGCTTATGCCCTCCACCTCTAAACCTGACTGTTACCCGGCCATATACGTTACGACCGCCGGTCTTTTTTAAAGGCTCAAGTAGCGACTTCTCCGGCTCTTTACCCGGCGTCAAATCCGGATCTATCACAAAGCTCATAAAACGCCGGCCAGGTGATGTTGGCTTACACTTCTTTATAGGCATAATCCTACCCCTTAAACTGCTTCAAAAATTTCTATGTTATGCCCTGGGGCAAGACGCACAATGGCCTTTTTACGCAAAGAACGACGTCCCTCAAAACGCCCCATTCTTTTGGGCTTTCCTTTAACCCTGATGGTCTGCACTTTTTCTACCTTTACGTCAAAAAGAGACTCCACCGCCTGCTTAATTTCTATTTTGTTGGCATCAGGTGCTACCCAAAAAGTCACCTGATTATTCTTTTCCTTAAGCATCATAGACTTTTCAGTTATTACTGGTTTTAAAATAATGGTCCTTGGATCCTTCATCTTGAAAGCCTCTCTTCAATTTTTGGCAAGGCCTCACGTTTAATAATCAAATATTCATAGTCCAAAATGTCATAGACATTTAAGCCATCAACTGTTAACACCTTTACTGTAGGCAAATTCCTGGCACTTTTTTCTACCACTTCATCACGCTCAGGAAGCACCACCAGAGCATCTTCAGCATCGAGATGTCTTAAAAACTCAAGGAACTTTTTTGTTTTTATTTCATCAAGGCCAAAATCATCAACCACCAAAAGCTTTCCTTCCTGAGCCCTGGCTGAAAGAGCCATCTTGAGAGCCAAGCGACGTTCTTTCTTATTAACCTTAAACTCATAATCCCTTGGCTTAGGACCAAAAACCACTCCACCGCCAACCCAGTGGGGAGCCCTGATACTACCCTGACGGGCACGGCCTGTACCCTTCTGGCGCCAGGGCTTACGACCTCCTCCACGAACTTCTCCACGGGTCTTGGTGCAAGCCGTCCCTGCCCGCCAGCGCGCCATCTGCCAGCGCACCACTTGATGCAAAAGCCCCACCTTAACCGGAACATTGAAAATATCTTCTCGAAGGTTCACTTCGTCCACCTTTTCTTTTTTGTTGTTAACCACCGCCACCGTGGCCATAATTATTTCTCCCCTACGTATTGAAATATACGTAAACGTAGCTGTTTACTGAACCAGGTACCGCCCCTTTAACCAAAATGACGTTCTTTTCTGGTTTAACATCAACGATGCTGAGATTCCTGATAGTAACAGTCTCATTGCCGTAATGTCCGGGCATTTTTTTGCCTTTTATAACCCGACCTGGAAAAGTACTGGCTCCACTTGAACCAGGCTTACGATGCACCTGTTTGGCACCGTGGCTCATGGGCTGACGCTTAAACCCCCAGCGTTTAATAGCACCCGCAAAACCCCGACCCTTACTTTTTCCAGTAACCTTAACTTTTTTTCCAGATTCAAGAGAAAGATCAGCTAAGGTAATTACCTGCCCCGGAGAAAAGGCACTGGGATCATCCACTTTAAACTCTTTCAAAACATAGAAACCGTGATCAAGCCCCGCCTTTTTGAAATGCCCCTGCATGGGCTTATTGAGCTTGGTCAGTTTTTTGGGCTTAAAACCCAATTGAACCGCGTTATAACCGTCGCGGTCCTCAGTCTTCACCTGGACCACCGTACACGGACCAAGCTCTATCACTGTTACCGGAACAGATTCCCCTGATGGGGTAAATATGCGAGTCATTCCCAATTTTTTACCAATTAGTCCTTGAACCATAGACATGTCTTACACCCCTTAGAGCTTGATTTCCACTTCAACCCCCGCTGGGAGCTCAAGCTGCATCAACGCATCAATTGTCTGCTGAGTTGGCTCAAGTATATCGAGCAACCGTTTGTGGGTCCTTATCTCAAACTGCTCCCGCGAATTTTTGTCAATATGCGGTGAACGAAGAACCGTCCAACGACTTATTTTAGTCGGAAGCGGAATAGGACCCACTACCCTTGCTCCGGTATCACGTGCCGTTCGCACAATCTCTGCCACTGAATGATCAAGTATCTTATGATCAAAAGCCTTTAATTTTATTCGTATTTTCTGGGTCGGGACTATCATGACCGGACCTCAAGCCTCCTAAAACTATTCCAAAATCTTGGTAACAACACCTGC
>NZ_LSFI01000037.1 GCF_001642325.1 Thermodesulfatator autotrophicus
CCTGCGGACACAGTTGACGAAACACTATGTAAACTAAATCTTTTGAAAAGAAATCCGATATTGATTAAAGTCAAATTTTTGAAACAATTTTTAGCTTAGAATTTATTTGAACCTTGTTTTGCAAGGAGGGTTTAGTTGTATAATCCAATAGCCTCACTGGGTGGCTTCTTTCTTTTAATGCTTCAGGAAATGGGTGGTATGGCCTTAATGTTCTTAAAGGCCTTAAGCTATACTTTTCGCCCTCCTTTCCGCTTTAAGTTACTATTTAAACAGATGGAGTTTGTAGGGGTTAAGTCCACTCTGGTAGTGGTGCTTACCGGGCTTTTTTCAGGAATGGTCCTGGCTTTACAGGGCTATTATGGTTTTCGAAAATTTGGAGGTGAAAGCCTTCTCGGGGCCACGGTGGCGCTTTCTCTTTTGCGTGAGTTAGGGCCTGTTCTCACTGGTTTAATGGTAACAGCCAGAGCGGGTTCGGCCATGGCGGCAGAAATTGGCACCATGAGGGTTACTGAACAGATTGATGCCCTGGAAGTTATGGCGGTAAACCCAGTTCATTATCTGGTGGTTCCCAGGCTCTGGGCAGCTATTTTGATGGTGCCCTTGCTTACCGTGCTGGCTGATGTCGTGGGCATTTTAGGTGGATATTTCGTAGGAGTTGTTTTACTCCACATTGATTCAGGGATTTATATAGCTAAAATGCGCGAACTGGTGGAGCTTTCAGATATTGCTAATGGCCTTTACAAAGCTTTTGTTTTTGGGGCAATACTTGCCATTGTAGGATGTTATAAAGGTTATCATGCTAGAGGCGGTGCTGAAGGAGTAGGAAAAGCCACCACCCAGGCCGTAGTAATTTCTTCAATAAGTATTCTGGTAGCTGATTATATTCTCACCTCGTTACTTTTTGGTTAGAGGCAAAGATGATAAAAATCGTTGACTTACATAAGGCTTTTGGCCCACATAAAGTGCTGCGAGGGGTAAATCTCGAAATTCCTGAGGGAAAAATAACTTTTATCATGGGAGCGAGCGGTACAGGCAAAAGTGTACTCTTAAAACACATAATAGGGCTGATTTCCCCAGATAAAGGCCAGATTTTAATTGACGGGAAAGATATAACCCAACTTTCCGAAAAAGAGCTTATGGAAGTTCGTAAACGTTTTGGAATGCTTTTTCAGGAAGGGGCTCTTTTTGATTCTTTGACTGTGGGTGAAAACGTAGCGTTCCCCTTAAGAGAACATACCAATCTTTCAGAAAAAGAAATCAGAGCAAGGGTAGAACTTAAATTATCGCAGGTGGGTTTATTAGAAGCCATTGATAAAATGCCTTCAGAGCTGTCTGGTGGGATGAAAAAACGGGTGGCTCTTGCCCGGGCTTTAGCCCTTGACCCTGAAATTGTTTTATTTGACGAACCAACCACAGGTCTTGACCCTATAATGCAGGAAAGTATTTCCTATCTAATAAAAGAAACCCAGGAAAGGCTTAAGCTTACCTGCGTAGTTATAAGCCACGATGTTCCTATCGCTTTTGCGATAGCTGATAAGATTGCCTTTTTATATGAAGGCAAAGTGGTAGAAGAAGGGAGCCCTGAAGAAATAAAGAAATCAAAACATCCCTTTGTCAAACAATTTATTAGAGCCTTGCCCACAGGCTTAAAGGAGGAAGTCCATGAAAAAGAATAGCGCTACCGAAATAAAAGTAGGGATTTTTGTCCTTATTACTTTGTTAGCGCTGGGGTACCTTAGCCTACAACTGGGTGAAGAAAAGATATTTACCAAAAAGGGCTATCCCGTTAAAGCCGTTTTTGAAAATGTGTCTGGCCTGGTAGAAGGAGCAAGGGTTGAAATGGCTGGCGTAGAAATAGGGCGGGTGGCCAATATTTCTCTGGCCAATGGTAAAGCCCTAGTAGAAATGCGTATTCAAGAAGGTATAAAAATATCTAAAGATGCCCAGGCAGCCATCCGCACCAAAGGGGTTCTGGGAGATCGTTATGTAGAAATAAAACAGGGGCAAGCTAAGGCGTATCTTTCTCCTGGAGAAATGATTGCCAAAACGGTAACTCCTATGGATCTTGACCAAATACTAACTGAAATAGGCCCGGCTTTTAAAGATATAAGAGAGATTACGGCTGGGATTAAAGAAGTTTTACTCTCTGAAGAAGTGCGAACAAACTTTAAGCAAATGTCTATTGATATAAGGCAAGCTGCCCAGGCTTTTAGAGAAGTTAACGAAAAATTGGCTAAGGGGGAAGGAACATTAGGTAAACTTATTGCAGACGATAAACTCTATTACAAATTAGAGTCCATTGCTGATAATTTGAATCAGGCAGCTGAAAAAATTAATTATGGGAATGGCACCCTGGCCAAGTTGCTTAATCAGGACGACCTTTATCTTCAGCTTGAGCAAACCATTGATGATCTCAACCAAACCACTCAAACTCTTAAAAAATTAGCTCAAAGAGTAGAAGCCGGCGAAGGGACTTTAGGAAAACTCCTTACTGACGATGAGCTTTATAACCAACTAAACGAAGCCGTTAAGTCTTTAAATATGGTGGCCCAAAAACTTTCTTCAGGTGAAGGTACTTTAGGTAAACTTCTCACTGATGATTCTCTGTATTTGGATCTTAAAAAGACAATACGTAACGTAAATCAGGCAGCAGTAGGGCTCCAGGAACAAATGCCAATTACCATTCTTGGCACAGTAGGTGGAATGGTCCTACAATAAAAATGGCCTGTAAAAATTTTTTTCGTTCATCGCTGGGTAAATCCTTTAGACGGCAAGGGTGTATTGTTTTTACGGTACTGTTGGCCATCTTCTCATGGCAATTTCTGATATCTCCAGCCAAGGCAGAAAAGATTCGTCAGAACTGGTGGCCTTTATTTTTTTATCAGCAATCAAGTGATGGCTCGGCTAAAGAATTAGAACTGTTCGGGCCTTTTTACTATTCTTATTTTACTCCGCAAGTAAAGGGGTTAGCTTTAAGGCCACTTTTAGCTAAAGAAGAAAAAAATAATCAATATGATATCTATTTTTTGCCGCCCTTTGGACATTATCAGCGCGGAGATAATTATAGTCGTTTGCGTTTTATCCCTTTTCTTTCGGCTGATTATAATCATTCTGAAAAAAAACGCTTCCGCAGTTTTTTATTGCTTTTCTGGGGAGAATCTAAAAAGGGAGAAAAGTTTTCGGGGTTTTTCCCTTTTTATGGCAAGCTATATGACTTCTTCGGTAAAGATGAAATTCGTTTTTATCTCTGGCCGGTTCATGTAAGGTCACGTATAGGCCAAAATGTTTCTCGTACCTGGTTCTGGCCTGTTTATAATCGAACTAATGGCCCTACTCTTTATCAAAGAAAATTATGGCCTTTTTATAGTCATCGTATCAAAAAAGGATTTTACGATCGTAAGTTCTGGCTCTGGCCTTTTTTCTGGAAAGAAACTTTTTTTCTAGAAAACGGGACTGGCCAAAGGGAGATGTTTTTCCCTTTCTGGATAGAAGAAAGCTCGTCTGATTATCATCGATATACGGTCCTGTGGCCTTTTTTCCGTTATTTTCACAGCAAGAAAACGCAGACTAAAATGTGGGACTTCCCGAGGCCTTTCTTCCGTTATGGCCGCGGTGAAGATCCTTACTACCGCGAATATAAAGTATGGCCTCTGGTAGGATATAGAGCCTTAGAGGATAGTAAGACGCGTTTTATCTTTTGGCCATTTTTTGTGTTTCATAAAGATGTTCTGGGATATTCACCCCAAAAAATATATTATCACGGCAGCAGGATTTTTCTTTTCAGTAGATTTGTCAGAATTACCGATGAAAAAGGGAATTCTTTATATGAATTTGGCCGCCTATGGCCCATTGCTGAAGCTGAACGCCGCCAGAATGGCAGCAAAGTCTTTTTCTTTCCAGCTATAATTCCCTTTCACCATCGTGGGATAGACCTTACAATAGCCCCTCTTTTACGTTTGTACGAGAATATACATTTCCCTGACGGCACTGTTCGCTCTAAAGCCCTGTGGGGCCTTTATCGTCATGATACAACAAAAAAAGAAAAAATCTGGGAACTGGCTTTTCTAGTAAGCTATAAATACAAACCCGGGGCCTTTGACCTAAAGTTTTTAAACGGCCTTTTGGGTATCGGAAAAGACTATAACGATTGGCACTTGCGTTTATTATTCCTAAAGCTCTTTTAGTCTAAAAGAATCTTTCACTTTAATCCCCAGCGGGTGAGTTTCTGACGGAGGGTTTTGCGGTCTATCCCCAGGATTTTTGCCGTTTTACTCTTGTTGCCACCGTATTTTTTGAGCACTTTTAAAATATAGCGCTTTTCTACTTCTTCTAAGGGAAGATCCTCAGTAAAAACTTCATCTTCATGGGTTTCAAATCCAATGAGTTTTAAGTCTGAAAGGGTGATATAACTATTAGTGGCAAAGATTACCAATCGTTCAATAGTATTTTCCAATTCTCTTATGTTCCCAGGCCAGGGGTGCTTGCTAAACCTTTTTAAAACTTCTTCTTCAAAATCAGAAATATTTTTGCGGTATTTACGACTAAATTTTTCCAGAAAATAGCGAGACAATAGGGGAATATCTTCAGCCCTTTCTCTTAAAGGTGGCAAATTAAAAGAAACTACATTTAGACGATAGAAGAGATCTTTTCTAAAGGTCCCTTTTTTAACTTCTTCTTCCAGGTTTTTATTAGTAGCCGCAATAATGCGCACATCTACTTTTACCACCCTGGAGCTACCTACCGGAGAAATTTCCTTTTCTTCTACCGCTTTTAAAAGTTTGGCCTGGATATCTACGGAAATATTTCCTATTTCATCAAAAAAAATAGTTCCTCCTTTAGCTAACTCAAACTTGCCAATCTTATGAGAAGATGCGCCAGTAAAAGCACCCTTAACATGGCCAAAAAGTTCACTTTCAAAAAGGGTAGGAACCAGGGTGCCACAATCTACAGCTACAAAAGGACCCTGGGCCCGAGGACTTAACTCGTGAATTTTGCGGGCCAAAAGACCTTTGCCTGTCCCTGATTCTCCCGTAATGAGAATAGTTGAATCTGTTTGGGCCACTACCTTTGCCAGCTGAATTATTTTCTTTATGGCAGGGCTTTTTCCTACGATAGATATCTTTCCTTCTTTTTCCTGAAGGGCTCTTTTTAAGTATAAGTTTTCAAGGGCTAAACGCCTTCCACTTAAAGCCTTTTCTACCGCCAGTTTTAGTTCATCAGGGTTAAATGGCTTTTCCAGAAAATCACAGGCGCCATTTTTCATGGCCTTTACCGCGTTTTCTACCGTGCCGTAAGCGGTGATTATAATGACCTCGGTAAGGGGATCTATTTCCTTGATTTGTTTTAGTAATTCCAGGCCATTAATGTCAGGCATTTTTAAATCCAACAATACCGTATCAAACTCATATTGAGAGAGAAGGCTGAGCGCCTCTCCTGGGCGGGCCGCCATGTCCACTTCATAACCACAGCGGGTCAAAACATGAAAACAAGCGTCTCTTATTCCGGGATCATCGTCTATGATAAGGATGCGAGGCTTACTCATAGTTCAAGATCACCCTTGGTAGTTTTACGCGAAAAATAGTTTGTCCAGGGCGAGTTTCTACCTGGATCTCACCTTGATGCCTTTTAACTATACCGTAACAAATGGCCAAGCCCAGCCCTGTGCCTTTTCCGCCGGACTTGGTAGTAAAAAACGGCTCAAAGATGCGTGGCCGAATTTCAGCTGGAATACCCGGCCCATTATCCTCCACCTCAAAAATAATGGTATCTTCCTGAGAAAGATAAGAGGTCCGAATTATTATACGGCCTTTGCCTTCTAAAGCTTCTGCCGCGTTAGTAATTAAATTAAGTACTAGTTGTTCAAGCTGGCTACTGTTACCATGAACCAGGGGTAAGGTGTGGTCCAATTCCCAAATTATGTCAATTTCTTTGAAAAGACGGTGTTCCTCTACGAGGGAAAACATGTTGATAATTAAGCGATTAAAATCTATCTGTTCAAAAGTTCCAGATTCTCTGCGGCCAACATTTAGAAGGGCTTTGGCGATAATACGGCAGCGGGTGGCCAGCTTTATTATTTTGTTTACATAGTCTGCCTGGAGGCTCTGAGAAGGCAGGTCTTCTTTTAAAAGATTGGCATAAAGTAAAATGCCTCCTAGTGGGTTATTTATCTCATGGGCAATGTGGCCGGCCAGATTGCCCATGGCAGCCAGTTTTTCCATTTGAAATTGTTCTAACTCGTTTCTTGAAGGAGGCTTTATAAGGATTAACTTCAGTCCATCTTCATAAGGGATGATTACACCCTCTAGCGGCATATCAGTGTTTTTTCTTTTGGCTTTAAAAAAACCGTAATCTTCAGAAAAGTTTTCTAATAAATCGTGTATATTCCCTTTGGTTTTTTTAAGGTTGAAAAAAGATAAAAAAATTTCGTTTGCTTCTATAAGGTTTCCCTGTGTATCAACAAGACCCCAAGGGGCCTTAATTCTTGTTAAAATTGTAACGACATTCTTCTTTCTGGATGAAGGCATGTTATATTTTTTCACCGTGGATAATTTTATCACTTTTTTGCAAAAATTTCTGCAAAATGATTTATTACGCCTGGCTTTAGTTGTAATTATTACTCTTGCCAGTTATGTCCTGGCGCGAAAGCTTATTGTAGAAACAGCCCATCGCATTTCGCGTCGTTCTCCTAATCGCTGGGATGATTATCTTTCCCATTTTAAGGTTTACGATATTGCGGCTTATGCAATTGCCCTTTTGGTGTTGTTTTATGCGGCCAACTTAGTTTCTTCCTGGAGCCCCATTATAATTCGCATCGCCGAAGTAGGATGGGTGGCGGTGGTGGTTGTTTTTATAGACCGCCTTCTCTCGGTGGGAATAGCAATTTATGAAACACATCCCATTGCCAAAGAGCATCCCATCAAAGGTTATGTCCAGATACTAAAGCTTTTTGTTTACGCCGCAGGAATCATTATTGGGCTGGCTACTTTGCTTGACCGTTCTCCCTGGGTCTTTCTCTCGGGTTTAGGTGCATTAAGTGCTGTGCTTCTCATAATTTTTCGTCATACCCTTCTTTCTTTCGTGGCCAGCTTCCAGATTGTCTCTCAGGATTTATTCCGCCTTGGAGACTGGATTGAAATGCCCAAGTTTGGTGCTGACGGCGAGGTGATAGACATTGCTCTTCACACGGTAAAAGTCCAGAACTGGGACAAAACCATTGTGGTTATTCCTACTTATAAATTTCTGGAAGAGTCTTTCAAAAACTGGCGGGGCATGGAACTTGCCGGAGGCCGTCGTATAAAGCGAGCCGTTCTCGTTGACCAGGCCACCGTAAAACTTCTTGACCCTCCACTCCTTGAACGCCTTAAAAAAGTTCATCTTTTGAAAGATTATCTGGAACAAAAAATCAAAGAAATAGACGATTATAACCGTGAACAAGGCATTGATATAACAGCTTCTCCCCTTAACGGCCGAAGGCTTACTAACCTCGGGACCTTCCGTATTTACATTGAAGAATATCTCAAGCAACATCCCAAAATCAGAAAAGACATGACTCTTATGGTCAGGCAACTGGCGCCAACTCCCCAGGGCCTTCCCCTTGAGGTGTATTGTTTTGTGGCTGACACCCGCTGGATTCCTTACGAAAAAGTTCAGGCCGATATCTTTGACCACATCCTTTCCACGGCGGGAGAGTTTGATTTGAGAGTGTACCAAATGCCCACAGGTGCAGACTTAAAAGAGGGGCTAACCTCTTTAATGGCCCAAAAATATTAAAGTTGGGAGAATTTATGGAACCAAGGAATTTTTTGCCAGAAGATTACCGTGTCTTTGCTCCCTGGGAGAAGGTTACAGATAGAATTCTTACCCCCATAGAACGTTTTATTAAATCGCAAACAGCCACGGCCCTTTCTTTGATGATCATGACGGTGGTAGCTTTAATTCTTGCCAACTCCCCTTTGAGTGAAGTCTATCATCACTTTTTTAAAACCCCCTTTACGATATGTTTTGGTGATCATTGTTTTAGTCTCACTCTTCATCACTGGATAAACGACGGCTTAATGACCCTTTTCTTTTTCCTTATAGGGCTAGAAATAAAAAGAGAAATACTGGTGGGCGAACTGGCTAATTTGCGGGCAGCTCTTCTACCTGTTCTTGCGGCCATAGGAGGCATGGTTGTTCCTGCTTTACTGTATGTAAGTATGAACTACGGCAAGCCCACCATTGATGGCTGGGGAATCCCCATGGCCACAGACATCGCTTTTGCCATTAGCGTTATAGTGTTACTGGGCCGCCGGATTCCGTCGTCTCTTTTAACCTTTTTGGTAGCTTTGGCTATCGTAGATGACCTGGGAGCCGTGCTAGTCATCGCTCTTTTTTACACCAAGTCATTAAACTTTATCGCCTTAGGTATAGCTGCTTTATTTTTAGTGGGCTTAACTATCTTAAGTTTAGCAGGTATCCGCCACGTATTACCTTATTTTTTGGGAGGCTTATGTGTCTGGGCGGCTATGCTGGTTTCTGGAGTTCACGCTACCGTAGCTGGTGTTCTCACAGCCTTTACTATCCCTTCAACTCCCAAACTAAACCCCCTGCACTTTAGAGATACCTTAGAGCGCCTTTTAAAGGGTAAATGTAAACCTTCTACAGACCCTAGAATTTTGAGTGAAGCTCAACAAACTATAGTTGAGGCCGTTCATACAGTTTCTGTAGAAGTTCGCTCTCCTCTTTGGCGCATGGAACACGCCCTCCATTTGCCAGTAGCCCTCATAGTGATACCCCTTTTTGCTCTGGCTAACGCCGGAGTAAAGCTTGATTTTTCTTCTATAACGGCTATATGGCAGGATTCTATTGCTTCTGGAATATTTTTGGGTCTATTATTAGGAAAGCCTATCGGCATTGTAGGTATGACTTGGCTTGGCCATAAATTGAAAATAGTCTCCTTTCCGCCAGGCGTTACCATTTTCCATTATATTGGTGTGGGCCTATTGGCAGGAATTGGTTTTACCATGTCAATTTTTATCGCCGAACTTGCTTTTTATGGGCAGGCCGACCATCTGGCCAAGGCCAAAGCCGCTATCATACTTGCTTCTTTTCTGGCAGGGGTTCTGGGCTATATCTGGTTGCGGCTATTGTCTTCTAAAAAAGTGGCCGGATAGTTGACACCAAATCCCAATTTACTAGCCTTATTTTAGGAATTAACTCCAAAAATAAGGCTATTATGGACTATCTTCCAGTTTTTATCTCTAAAGGGAAACACCTTTTAAAGGGCATTCTTCACAAAGTGGATTTTTAGGCCGGCAGAAATTTTTACCACAGGCCACCAGTAGGGCGTGATATTCGTTAAAAAGATTTACATCTTCAGGAAGGTTTTTCATAAATAGTTCCTGCAAATCATCATAGGACATATCTTCATGGGCTAAACCATGCCGACAAAGGATTCTCCTGGTGTAAGCGTCTATTACAAAAATAGGCAGGTTCCCAGCGTAAAGGAGCATGGAATCTGCCGTTTCAGGCCCTATTCCTTTTACGGAAAGTAGCTTTTCTCGCGCTTCCTTAAGGCCTGAAGAAAACAAAGTTTCCAGTTTCCCCTGGTATTCTTCCACCAGAAACTCTACAAAATTTTTAAGCCTTTTAGCCTTTATGCGAAAATAGCCCGCGGGCTTTATTAGATTAGCTAAATCTTCAACTGGAGTTTTATAAAGTGCCTGTGGATAAAGAAGGTCTCTTTCCTTTAGGTTGGCAATAGCTCGTTCTACGTTTTGCCAGTTGGTATTTTGGGTAAGAATGGCCCCCACGCAAACTTCAAAGGGGGTTTCTGCCGGCCACCAGCCCTGTGGCCCAAATCTGTCAAACAATTTTTGATAAATATCCCTTAAAATATGGCCGGTAGTATTCATTTTTTTGAATTTAGTGCCCAGCCCAGGCAATGAGAAAGACTCCAGCTACCATTAAACTAGCGCCAAACAACCGTTCTTTAAAGGCCTGTTCTTTGAAAATGAGGCCACCTATTATTACTCCAAAAAGAACACTCAGGCGTTTAATGGCAATCATGTAAGCCACGGGAGCAAGGCTTACCGCCCAGATATGGGAAAAGACGGCCACGGCCTGGGCAAGGCTTACCAGCATGGCTCCTTTAGGTGCCTCTATAAAAGGTTGCCAGGGTTTTTTGCCCTGCCACCCAAAAATTACCGCACTTACAAATAATCCCAGAAAGGTATAATAAAAGAGGGCAAAAAAGAAGGTTTCTGATTGCTTTATTCCTACTTTTAGCAAAACGGAGGTGACAGCATAAATAAAGGCCACCAGAAGCATTAAGATAGAGCCTTTTTCTTTCAGCATGGCTTTAAATGGATACGATATGCCCTTGTGTATAGAGGAAAGATTTAAACAATAACTCCCGGCTATGATGAAAAATATTCCTGCTATACCGGTAAAAGTTAACTTTTCTCCTAAAATTAAGTATCCTGTAACGATTATAAAAGCAGGGGTAAAAGCGAGATATGGAACTGTAAGTGAGAGGGGAGAAATACGTATTGCTTCCATATAGCAAATGATAGCAACTGTTTCTAAAGGATAAAGAATAGCAATGGTTTTCCAGAAATCTGTTGAAAGTGTAGGCCAGTCGTAGAGAAACAGGAGAGGGAGAAAAATTATGGTTGGCCCCAAAATTCGGGCCAGCACCATGCTGGGCGTTCCAAAAGGCCTTAGAAAATATTTGCTAAAGGCATCGCCAAAGGCGGTGAAAAGAGCTGTATTTAGCGCTAGTATTAGCCAGAACATAGAATGCTTCTAAGCACTTTATGATGTTTAGTCAATAAAGGAGGCACCATGCAAATTCTTTCTGCCCAATACGTTATAACCAGTGCCAAGAACCCTCCTCTTATAGACGGAGCTTTGGTTATTGAAAAAGGGAAAATATTGGATATCGGCCCTAAAAAGCAAATTTTTTCTCATTATGCCCAGGCAGAAGTAATAGACTTCGGTGAAAGTATTCTTTTCCCAGGGCTGGTAAACGCACATACTCACGCTTCTATGACGATATTTCGTGGTCTGGCTGATGACTTACCTCTTATGACCTGGCTTGAGAATTATATCTTCCCTGTAGAAAGACATCTTAAGCCAGAATGGGTTTATTGGGGGGCCAAACTTGCTATAGCCGAAATGTTTCGCTCAGGTGTAACCCTTTTTGCTGACATGTATCTTTTTGAAGAAGAAGTTATCAAAGCCGTAGAAGAAGCCGGTGTTAAGGCTACCCTTGGGGAAGGGCTTTTTGATTTTCCCTCGCCTAATTATGGTCCGCTGGAAAATGGCCTGGCCCTTACAGAAAAATTGTTTAAAGACTTCGCTGAACATTCCAGAATCAAAATAATGGCCTGCCCTCACGCTACCTATACCTGTTCTCCTGATACTTTAAAAGCCGTGGCCAATATTGCCGAACGTTACGATGCCCTTATCCACATCCACCTTTCGGAAACCAAAGATGAAGTGTCTTTAATTAAGGCTCGTTACGGTAAAACCCCTCCTTTTCACCTTGATTCCCTTGGTCTTTTGAATGAAAGGCTTTTAGTGGCTCATGCAGTTCAGCTAACCGATGAAGAAATTGAACTTCTAGCCAAGCGGCAAGTCAAAGTAGCCCATTGTCCAGAAAGTAACTTGAAGCTGGGTTCAGGAGTTGCACCGGTACCAGCCTTACTTGAAGCAGGTGTATGTGTAGGGCTTGGCACTGATGGTCCGGCCAGCAACAATGACCTTGACCTAATTGGTGAGATGCGAACCGCAGCCCTAATTCAAAAAGGCCTAACTTTTGATCCTACCAAACTTCCGGCTAAAGATGTCTTCAGTATGGCCACTTCTTTAGGGGCTGAGGCTCTAGGCTGGCCGGAATTGGGCTGTCTAACTAAAGACGGTCCGGCGGACCTTGCCGTTATCAGGCTTTCTTCTTCACATTTGACCCCCTGTTATGATCCTATTTCCATTTTGGTTTATAGTGCCAGGGCCGGAGATGTAACAGACGTTATGGTAGCAGGGGAGTTTGTTATGCGTGATAGCCGTATCCTTACCTTTGATGAAGATGAGGCCAAACAAAAAGTCTTAGAAATCAGCCAGGAAATAAAGGCCCTTTTAGGGAGATAAAAATAATTGGTGTATATAATTGCCAAAGTTATCAGGTTCTCTGGTTACGAAGATTACTTTGCTTGGCCACTTTTGAGCTATAAAGCCTGCTATGACAGAGTTAAGGAGACCTTTGTAAAATTCTAAAACATTAGATTGGATCGCCACAGCGGATTGCGTCGCCTTGAGACAGGGATTGCTTCGCCCCTGGCAGGGTTCACCATGACAAGCTCATTTCGTCACTGTGAGGAGCATATTTCCTCATTGTTATTGCGAGAGAGCCTTCACTTCACTTAGGACAAGCGAAGCAGTCTCAGGGATTGTCAGGTTGAGATTGCTTCGGCACTTTGTGGCTCGCAATGACTCCTCTCCCTGTCACTGCGAGGAGATCCCTCGCTCTCGCTCGGGACAGGCAAAGCAGTCTCGGAAGATATTTGGCCAAAGTCTTTTAATGTAAAACGGCTTTTTCTTTAGGTTTAGCTCCTGGACGGCCGCAGCACTTTTTATATTTTTTGCCACTTCCGCAAGGGCAAGGGTCATTGCGGCCGATTTTTCGACCACGCCTTATGGGCTGTTTTTTGGGCTTTTCCTCCTGGACTTCCTCTCCGCGGCTATAAACCAGACGCAAAGGCTTTTTCTTCTGTTCTTCTTCTAACTTTTCTACTTCTTCTTCGCGTTCAACCTGCACCCTATAGAGAAAAGAGATGGTCTGTTCTTTTATGCGTTCAATCAGGTCAGAAAACATGGCAAAGGCTTCGCGTTTATACTCCTGCAAAGGATTTTGCTGGGCATAACCCCTTAGCCCGATACCCTCTCGCAGATGATCCATGGCCAGGAGGTGTTCTTTCCATAAAGAGTCAATAGTGTGCAGCAAGAACATACGCTCAAGCTGCCGCATGGTATCATGGCCAATTTCTTGTTCTTTTTCTTCATAAGCTCGGAGGGCTTGCTCTGTAAGGTTTTCAATAAGTTCTTTGGCATCAAGCAGGTCTTCTTTTATTTCAGGGCGGAAACCAAAAATGCTCATAAAGCGGTCTTTCAGGGCTTCTAAATCCCAGTCAACAGGGGTGCCCTTTTCCCCCCTAAACTCTTCAACTATGCCTTCGCACAGATCGCGAATCATGTCTGTAATCCAGTCTCTAATGTTTTCGCTGGCTAGAATTTCTTTGCGCTGAGAATAGATTACTTCGCGCTGTTTATTCATCACGTCGTCGTATTCAAGCAAGTGTTTACGGATTTCAAAGTGATGAGCCTCTACTTTTTTCTGAGCCTGCTCAATGGCCTTGGACACAAAAGGATGCTCAATGGGTTCTCCTTCTTCTATACCCAGGCGGTCCATGATCCCCCTTAACTTGTCCGAACCAAAAAGCCTTAGAAGATCGTCTTCAAGGGAAAGATAAAACCTTGAAGAACCAGGGTCTCCCTGCCTTCCCGCACGACCACGAAGCTGATTATCAATACGGCGGGATTCGTGCCTTTCTGTACCGATGATATGAAGGCCTCCCAGGGCCTTAACTTGCTCGTAGTCTTCCTGGCATTCTTTTACCTTCTGGTAAAGCACCTCCGCCCAGCGCTCAGGATACTTAGTGGTAGGATCTTCCCCTTGCTTGGCCATTTGGAGCGCTTCGTTCCAGGCCGAAGGATCTATGCTATCAAGGTCGTAGCCTTCTTCAGCCAGGGCCTCTTTGGCCAGGCCTTCAGGATTTCCACCAAGAAGAATGTCAACTCCGCGACCGGCCATGTTGGTGGCAATGGTTACCGCCCCTGAGCGGCCAGCCTGAGCAATAATGGCTGCTTCCTTCTCGTGGTATTTGGCATTTAAAACCTGATGGGGGATTTTCTTTTTCTTGAGAAGATTTGAAAGGATTTCACTGTTTTCAATGCTCGTGGTACCCACCAATACCGGCCGCCCTTCACGGTGTAGTTCTTCTATCTCTGCTACCACGGCGTTAAACTTTTCACGCTTGGTGCGATAAACCACGTCTGGATGGTCTACGCGAATCATGGGTTTGTGGGTAGGAATAACCACTACATCTAGATTGTAAATTTCTTTAAACTCGGCAGCTTCAGTTTCAGCCGTACCAGTCATACCGGCCAGCTTTTCATACATGCGGAAGTAATTCTGAAAAGTAATGGTGGCTAGCGTCTGGTTTTCTTTTTCAATTTTAACCCCTTCTTTGGCCTCAATAGCCTGGTGAAGACCATCACTCCAGCGGCGGCCAGGCATCAAACGGCCGGTAAACTCATCAACAATGATGACCTTTCCGTCTTTTACAATGTAGTCAACATCACGGTGAAAGAGATGATGGGCCCGCAGGGCTTGATTTATGTGATGCACCAGGCTTATGTGGCGCGGGTCGTATAGATTTTCTACGCCGAGGAGACGTTCCATCTCAGCCACACCTTCTTCGGTGAGCATGGCGGTCTTGGTCTTTTCATCAAGGGTGAAGTGAACGTCTTTTTTCAAATGGCGAATTAGTTTGTCTATGTGATAGTAAATTTCGGTGGATTCTTCTGAAGGGCCGGAAATAATCAGCGGTGTTCGGGCTTCGTCTATAAGGATAGAGTCCACTTCGTCCACGATGGCGTAGTGATGTTCGCGCTGGACCATGTCTTCCAGAGAAAACTTCATGTTGTCGCGCAGATAGTCAAAACCAAATTCGTTGTTAGTTCCATAGGTTATGTCACAGGCATAGGCACGCTTGCGTTCTTCCTCGTTCATGCCAGAGACGATTACCCCTACCGAAAGACCGAGAAAGTTGTATAAAGTGCCCATCCACTTGGCGTCTCTTCTGGCAAGATAATCGTTTACTGTGACGATATGAACGCCTTTACCCGTCAGGGCGTTAAGATAAGCTGGGAGGGTAGCCACTAAAGTTTTACCTTCACCGGTTTTCATTTCAGCTATTTTCCCTTCGTGAAGAACGATACCCCCCATGAGCTGAACATCGTAATGGCGCATTCCGAGTACGCGACGGCTGGCTTCGCGCACCACGGCAAAGGCCTCTGGTAGCAGGCTATCTAGTGTTTCGCCACGGTCAAGGCGCTCTTTAAATTCTTGCGTTTTGGCTTTGAGCTCAGCGTCAGAGAGGCTTTGGATTTCAGGTTCTAAGGCGTTTATTTTGGCTACAATTGGTTTTAGCCGCCTAATCTCTCTTTCGTTCTTGGTTCCCACGATTTTGGCTAAAATTTTAGTAAACATATCTATCCTCTATCTGTTTTTCTCAATAAGTTAAGTTTTTGTTTTACATTAAACAGCTTTATTGCGATTATGGCAAGGAAGGCGTTTTGGGTCATGGATGATATACGAAAAATCAAAAGGGCTTAGGTTCTGCGTGGCCTGTAGCGTAGAGAAGTTTAGCATAAGTTATTTTCAAGTCAGCCAGGGCTTGAATACGCCGCACCTGGGCGCTAGTTAAAAAAGACTCAGCGTCAAGTACATCGGTGGTGGTACTAAGGCCTTCTTTAAAACGAGCTACATGAAGGCGGTAATTTTCCTGAGCACTATTTAAGGCCTCGTTGGCTACCTTGAGCCTTTTTTCAGCAGCTCTAAACTCAAGATAAGCAGAGCGAACTTCAAGGGAAACCTGATTTTTTATGTCTTTAAGGGCGGCTTCCTCTGAAAAGACCTGAGCGCGTGCGGCTGAAACTTCCCTTTTTCTTTTTCCCCAGTCCCATAAGAGCCACTTGATTTCCACTCCAAAATAAATGTTTTCACGGTCTCCATAAGGGTTTCTGGTGGCTAGAAGGTCTGGCCCCTGTTTTTGATAAATTCCCTGTATGTCTATCCAGGGATAATAAGAAGACTTGGCCAGCCTTACGTTTTCTTTGGCCTTTTCAATAGCAATTTCAGCCGCTCTAATTTCTGGACGCCTTTTAAGGGCCTCTTTAAGGTAAAACTCATAATCCTTGAGATATGGCTGATTTTCCAGGTCGTCCTGGATTTCTATTGGGGTAGCAACATTACGGTTGAGCAATATATTTAATCTACCCCTGGCTATTTCTACTAGATTCTGCGCCACGATTTGGGCGTGCTCAGCCTGCGCCACGGCCACTTCTGCTTCTAAGACCTGGTGTTTGGCAATAAGGCCCTCTTGGTAAAAGGACTCGGCCTTCTTTAAGTGGGCCTTAAGCCTTTCCAGCGACTTCTGAGCCTCCCTTAAACCGCGTTCGGCCTTTAAGAGGTCATAGTAAGCCTCTTTTACCTGGAAACTTAGGGTTAAAAGGGCTCGCTGATAAGCTACACTGGCCAGGTTGGCCTCAAGTTCTTTTAAGCGTTCTTTGACTCTGATAGAAAAGCCGTGAAATACTGGAAAGTTCCACAAAAGGTCAAATTCTATCTTCTCATGGGCCGAAAGAGGTATATCCCTTCCCAGGATAACTACCTTTTGCTGGTCTCGCAGGTGCAGGAAGTTATAGCGAGCTGAGAGGGTGGGCCATTTTTCTCTTTGGGCTGCTCTAGCCAGGTCCTCTGCGGCTAAAAGGCGGGCTTTGATAGATGAAAGCCCGGGATTATTAGACAGGGCCATCTTTAAACAATCGTCTAGAGAAAGCCTTTCAGAGGCCTTAACCGAATTAATCAGACAAAAAAGACCCACTAAAACCAGAAAGATCTTTCTCACTTGGGCCTCCTGTTAAACCTTTGATGATAAGCAAGAGCCAGAAGAAAAAGACCACCGATAGCGGCGTAATAGAACGTGTATCTAAAAGTGTCCTGAAAGGCTAGGGAGTAGGCCATAAGCTCCTGCCACTTATATAACATGGCCTTGGCTTTTAATGTGGCCAGAGGTTCAGAAAAAAAGGCTTCTAGCTTATGAGCTGTTTTTTCTATAAACATATTTGCGTAGTTGACACTCTGTAAGCTATCGGCTTCTTGAAAATGAAAGGAAGCCCGTTTTTCAAGGGTATTAGTGGCTAAAGCTGTGCCAAAGGAGCCACCAATAAAACGCTGGTAATTCATCTGGGCTACTCCAAGACCAGCTTTATCTCCCAAAGGCCTGAGGGCTAAAGCGGCCATAGGCGCAAAAAAAGTTCCCAGAGCTATGCCAAAAGGAATAGTAAGAATGGCCGCTTTTTTGGCTGGTAACCAGTAATTAAGTTTGGGCAAAAGAAATAAACTACAAATGCATAATAAAATAAAGCTAAAAAAGAGAATTTTTACCGGGGAGATCTTGTCACTCAAAATTCCTGAAATAATAGAAAAAACGCCTATAAAACCGGCAAAAGCCAACATATGAAGGCCTGTATCAAAAGTGGGAAGACCTTTTAGCCTTTCATAATAAAGGGGCAAAAGATAAAAGATTTGATACATGGCAAAGCCAAGAACAAAGAAATGGAAACCCATGGTTAAGCTAAATTCCGGTATTTTGTAGATGGAAAAGTCTATAAGGGGTGTCTTGCTTTTAATCTCAGAAATAAAATAAAGACACAACGATATAGCTGATAAAAAGGCAAGGACTCCGATAAAGGTAGACTGAAACCAGCCATGTTGCTGACCTTTAGAAAGCATAATCAAAAGTGAAATAGAAGCCGTGGCTAACCAGAAATAGCTTATAAAATTGAATACCAGCTTTTTGGTGTAAGGCATAAGTTCACGCAAAAAGAAAAGAGCAGCTATGAAATTCAGGGTTCCTATGGGGACGTTTATCCAGAAGACGTACCGCCAGGAAAAATGTTCTGTAAGGAAACCGCCAGCGGTAGGGCCAAGGGCCGGGGCAAAACTTACGCCTAAAGCAAAAATACCCATGGCCAGTCCGTGACGTTCAGGAGGATAGGCGGCAAAAAGTATAGTCTGGGCTGAGCCCATAATAAAAGCTTCGCCTATCCCCTGAAGGGAACGGAAAACTATCATTTCAGCTAGCGAACTGGCACTGGCACAAGCGGCACTTGAAATGGTAAAAATAGCTATTCCAAGGATAAAAATCTTTGAAAAACCATAAGATGTTCCCAGGGAAGCCACTAACAAAAGGCCAACAGCCGCAGCTGTCATATAAGAGGTAATGACCCACTGAACACCATAAAGGTCAGTGGATAAGGGGGCCATCATTTTGGGGACCACCACATCTACAATAGTAGTATCAAGGATAGCGATAAAGGCCCCTACCATAACGATGATGGTAATAACTATTCGTTCTGCTGGGGTGACTTTTTCGTATGAAGGCGTCATTTTCTCTTGATTTCTACTTCGCCGCCAAGCCCTACGCGCAAAATTTCTACAGGACCTTTCGTTATGCGAATTTTTATCGGTACTCTTTGGGCCACTTTGGTAAATTCGCCGGCAGATACGTCTCTTGGCACCAGAGCAAATTTGGCTGCCGTAGCGGGAAGGATTTCAGCTACTTCACCTTCAAATTCTTCATCAGGAAAAGCGTCTATCTTTATTTTGGCCGGGGATCCCACTTCTACTCCTTTGAGTTTTGTTTCTTCAAGAAGCACCAGTATGTAAAGGTCTTTAGGGTCCACAAGGGCATAAACAGGTTGGCCTGGGCCTACTACATCGCCAGCCACGTGGAAGCGTTTGGCAACTAAACCATCTATGGGAGAAACAAGTTTGGTGTATTCCAGGTTGAGCTGGGCAGCCGCTACTGAAGCGGAAAGGCCTTTAATTTTGTTTGACAGGGCTATCAGACGTTCTTTTTGTTCTTTGATAAGTCTTTTTTGGTTTTGGAGCAGGGCCAACTCTTTTTCCGCGGCCACTAAACCATACTTTAAGGCTTCTGCTTTGAAAGTAAGGGCCTTTTGTTGGTGTTCAAGCTGTTTAAGGCTGGTTTCTATTTCTTCTAGCTTGCGTTTGGGGGCGAGATTCTTTGCTACCAGTGTGGAGAATCTCTTCTGGTCCCTTCTAAGCTGAGCAATCTGAGAATTAAGGGCTTCCGCTTGTGCAAGAACAGCTTTTCTTTCTTCTTTTAGTTGATAAAGCTTTTGTTTGACCTGGGTTTCTTTGATTTTAAGTTCCCGCTTTAAGCGGGTTATAGCTATTTCTAAGGCGTCTTTTTCTTTTAAGGCGGCTCTTTTTTCTGCTACCAGGCGCTGAAAAACCTTTTCGTAAGGAGAGGGATCAAGTAAAGCCAAAACTTCGCCTTTTTTGACAGGCTCTCCTTCTTTTTTGGTAACTTTAACAATTTTCCCCGCTACCTGGGAAAAGCTAGCGTAAACGAGTTTTTCCGTCTCTACAAAAACGGCGTTGGTAACGGCATAACGCATACGATGATGAAGAAACAGGGCCAGCCATATAAGCAAGCCGATTAGCAGGACAATAAGGACTACATAGCTAAGATTTTTTCTGGTGGAGAGATTCATAATTGTTACTATAGCTTAATAAAGCGTAAACGGAAGTCTTAAATATTGTGAAAAACTAAACATAATCTTTACTTTTGTTAAAGTTTTAGGCACTATATCCTCATGGAGGAAAAAGACAAGCTATTACTTACCGAAGTTCAGAGGCGTTTTCCCCTGGAAAAAGAACCTTACCAGGTGCTGGCAGAAAGACTCTCTCTTTCGGAAAAAGAAGTCATAGAACGCTTAAACCGCTTAAAAGAAACTGGTATTTTGCGTCAGATAAGCGCCATTTTCAATCCCCAGGCCCTGGGATATCAGACAAGTCTGGTAGCGGCCGCTGTCCCTCAAGAAAAACTTGAGCATGCCGCTCAGGTAATAAATGCTTATCCTGGAGTAAGTCATAATTATTTGCGCAATTATTCTTTTAATATGTGGTTCACCCTAGCAGTTCCCCCAGAAGAGAACTTTGAAGAAACCCTGGCTGCACTAATGAAAAAGGCAGGTGTTTCTCGCTACCTTATTTTGCCCATTAAACGCGTTTTTCATATTGCAGTGGTCTATGATTTCAACGAAAACAATACCGAAGATAATAATCTAGAGTTTTCTTTGCCAAACAAAGAAAAGCTTTCTCTGGCTGACCATCAGACTATTTCTTTGGTTAAGTTAACTCAGGAAGACCTTCCGCGAGTATCTAGACCATTCAAGGAAATTGCTAATAAAGTGGGCCTTAGCGAAGAAGAAGTGCTTAATTGGATAAAAAGAGGTCTAGATGAAGGTATTATAAGGCGTTTTGCCGGGTTAGTACGCCACACTAGAGCCGGTCTTAAAGGAAACATAATGGTGGCCTGGGAAGTGCCAGAAAAGAGCCTTGACGAAGTGGGAAAAAAACTTGCTAAAGAGAAAAAAATTACCCACTGTTACGAGAGAAAACGCTATCCTGACTGGCCTTATAATCTTTACACCATGATACATGCCCCAAACCCTGAAGAGGCCTTTAATTTTATTGAAAATAAGGCTAAAGAGCTGAAAATTTCCTCTTATCTTCCCCTGGAGACAATTAAAGAACTCAAAAAAATTCGTCTTAAACTTTTCTGGTAAGTTTCTTATAATCCCGATAAGAATGGCTTTCTAGTTCTTCTTCCGAAGTTTTAATCCAAGCCATAAATAGTGGAGACCTGATAAAACGGTAATCCCTCCGGTTAAATAAAACAGAATTTTTATTTTGGGAATTTGGGCTAGAGTGCCCACAATAGTAGTTACTTGAATAGCTGTAGTGGCCTTACTTAAGTATGTTGGACGGACTTCTATTTTTTTAGTTATGGCCACCAGAACTAAAAAGCCCAGAAGGATTAAAATATCTCGCCCTACTACCACAAAGGCCAGCCAGATAGGCAAAAGGCCAAGATAGGCTCCCAACAGGTAAATAGAATCAACCAGGGTTTTATCAGCAATGGGGTCAAGGATAGCTCCTAAAAGGGTTTTCTGGTTAAGCCTGCGAGCCAAAAAGCCATCAAGGGCATCGCTTAAACCTGCTATAATAAAAAATAAAAGGGCCTTTTGTTGGTCTCCAGCCAGGAGATATTTTATTATTACAGGCACCAAACACAGCCGTAAAATAGTTACCAGATTTGGAATGTTTATCATGCAAGCTTTTATAATGCTTCCCTTTATTGCTGTCCATGCTAAACTTGACATTATTCTTAGCTAAGGCTAAAAGCGAAGCATGATTTTAGGAAAACCTGCACCAGACAAAGCTACGTTTTTGAAGCTGGCTGAGGCCCATAACCTTATTCCGGTCTATCAGGAAGTCCTGGTGGATATGGAGACCCCTATTTCCCTTTTCTATAAAGTGCTGGTAGGCCATTATGGTTTTCTCCTGGAGAGTATAGAAGGGGGAGAAAAGTGGGCCCGTTTTAGTTTTATTGGCATAAATCCTTTTCTTGTTTTTCGGTCACGCGGAAACACTGTTTCTCTTTTTGACCGCCATGGGGAAAGGCGCTTTCAAGTCCCCGACCCTCTTGAGGAAATTAGAAAAATCATGTCCAAGTTTAAAGCCGCCACCCTGCCTGAACTTCCCAGGTTCTTCGGTGGGGCCGTGGGTTTCCTTTCTTATGACATCGTTCGTTTTATAGAAAAACTTCCCGATACCCTGCCGGAAACTACGGGCTTTTCTGATATTCACCTAATGTTTCCTGAAATTTTGCTGGTCTATGACCGCCTGAAACATTCTCTTTTCGTGGTATATAACGCCAGGATTACTGAAGGAATTCCTCCAGAAGCTTCTTACGAACGGGCCCTGGCTGAAATTGAAGCCATGGTGCGTCGTATCAGGGGCCCACTGGTTTATCCGCCACAGGCCACTTCTGGTCAGCAAACTATTCTTAAGCCAGAAATAACCCGTGAGCGTTTCCACGAAATGGTAAAAAGGGCCAAAGAATATATTCAGGCTGGCGATGTTATTCAGGTAGTACTTTCCCAGCGTTTTTCAGGCACCAACCATATCCGTCCTTTTGACCTTTACCGGGCCTTACGAAAGATAAATCCTTCTCCTTATCTCTTTTTCTTGCGCCTGGGAGACGAAACCCTTATCGGTTCATCTCCTGAAATTTTAGTGCGCCTGGAGGAAGGGCAGGTAGAAGTTCGCCCCATTGCTGGCACCAGGCCGCGCGGGCGTACAGAAACAGAAGACCAGGCCCTGGCGGAGGACCTTCTTCACGACCAGAAAGAACGGGCCGAACACCTTATGCTGGTAGATCTTGGCCGAAATGACGTTGGGCGAGTAGCCACTTACGGAAGTGTTGATGTTTACGAGCTGATGGTGATTGAACGCTACTCCCACGTGATGCATTTAGTTTCAGGGGTACGCGGTGAGCTCCTACCAGAGAAAGACATGTTTGACGTTTTACGGGCTGCTTTTCCCGCAGGCACAGTGTCAGGGGCACCTAAAATTAGGGCCATGGAAATAATAGAAGAACTTGAACATGCCAAGCGCGGCCCTTACGCCGGTGCTGTTGGCTATTTTGGTTTCTCTGGAAACATGGATTTTTGTATCACCATAAGAACCCTCTTTCAGAAGGGCACTAAATTGTATCTTCAGGCTGGAGCTGGTATCGTAGCGGATTCTGACCCAGAACGCGAATATCAGGAAACCCTCAACAAAGCCCGTGGCATGATGAAGGCTATTGAATTAGCCCAGGAGGGACTCTAATGGCCATTCGCCTGGTAGTTATAGACAATTACGATTCCTTTACTTATAACCTGGTCCAGCTTCTGGGAATCATGTGTGAAAAACTGGCTCCAGGAAGCGAGATAAAAGTCTTTCGTAACGATGAAACTACGGTAGAAGCTATTGCAAAGCTTTCTCCAAGCCACGTGGTAATTTCACCAGGCCCCTGCACCCCTAAACAGGCCGGTATCTCAGTAGAATTAATTAAAAACCTGGCCGGTGAGGTGCCTATTCTTGGAGTTTGTCTGGGGCACCAATGTATTGGTGCGGCTTTTGGCGGACGTATAGTTCGGGCTAAACGCCTTATGCATGGCAAAACCTCACAAATTGAACATGACGGGAAAGGTGTTTTTGCCAGACTTCCGCAGCCCTTTGAGGCTATGCGCTACCATTCTTTAGTAATAGAACAAGAAAGTCTTCCGGGAGAGCTGGTCGTTACGGCTCGCGATGAAGAAGGTGAAATTATGGGTGTGCGCCACCGTGAACTTCCAGTAGAGGGCGTTCAGTTCCATCCAGAGTCTATAGGGACATCCCTTTACGCATGGAAACGCCTGAGACGTCCTCCCAAAGACTGGGACTTTACCTCTGAAGAGCTTCCTGAAGGGGTGATTCTTCTGCGCAACTTTCTTTTTCCTGAGAAGTTTTAATCAGGCTAAGTATATTTTTAGGACAATGGCTTGCACACTCAAGACACTGGATACAGTCCCGATTACAAATAAGGTTTCCTGAATTTTGGCTGGCTACTTTTAACGTCATGGGGCAGACTTTTTCACATAGAAGACAACCAGTACATTTTTCCCTTTCAATAGAAAGGGCCCGTTTATGCCCTCCTAAAAGGGCTCCAAAAGAACCTATGGGACAAAAAGAACACCAAGTGCGATAGTGAAAAAGAATTCCCAGCATTATAGCCAGCACACTCGTTACAAAGCAGATAAGCCAGAAACTGAAACCCCAGTGCATAATGTTTCCGGGGTCTCGCGAGATTTGAAAAGCAAGCATGCCAATCAAGAAGACAAACATAAAGGCCCTTAAATAAGGATTACGGAAAAAGGCAGGGATTTCTTTTTTAGGGCTAATTCTGGCGAGTAAGCGGTCAAGAAAAGCTCCACGAGGGCAGAGGTTGCCACATACATAGCGCCCCCTCATGACTCCGCCAACCATACCCATAATCATGGCTATCGGCACCACAAAGCCTAACCAGTGATACTTCCAGCCAAGGCCTGCTGCTATCAAAAATATGGGAAGTAAGGCCCATTGAATTCTGGCACGCCTAAGAGAAATGTTTCTCCTCATCTTTTTTCTCCACTTTTATTTGACACAGATGTTTCAATATAGACTTAAGGGTGTCTTTGTCTTTTTGAGCCAGGCACTTTTCCAGGGCTAACTCTAAAAAAAGGGCATAAGCGCCATCAAAAGCCGCTTTGGCCGCCTTAAACTGCACTACGGTTTTTTCACAGGGGGCCTCAGTTTCTATCATCTCCATAAGGGCTTTAAGTTGCCCCTGAGCTCGCTTTAGCCGGTTTAACAATAGCTTTTTTTCTCTGTTTTGCATGACCTATAAAATATACCCCCATGGGTATTTGGTCAATAGTTTGAAATAAAAATATTTTGGGTAGCTCCTTTATATTATGAACATGGGAAGTTATTCTTGGAGAACACTTTGGCTATTACTAATGGAGCACTTTTTACTTTAAATCGCGTCATCGCGAGGCGATGTAATCGCCGTGGTGATTTCTGATCCCTTCGCTACTGCTTGAGATAAAAATTGCTTCGCTTTGCTCTCAATGACAAAGAAGGGTTCGCCATGGCTGTTCAAAAAAATTGTTATATATTTTGTGTTCCCATTCCTGTGAAAATGATCTTAAGGGGACAGGCCAGGGAGCCTCACCCCGCCACACTTCTCATGCCTTCGTTGTGCCCCACAGGGGCATGGGGGTTAATAGCTTGATCTGTGAGATATAAATAGGGCCAGTTTTAGTGGGCTATAGTATAAAACAAGACTATCCCTATACTAAATGCCAAATAACTTAGGAGGGTAAATTTTAGTAAAAACTTAGGATAGGTTTTATGAAGTAAAGGGTTACTTGTAAAAAGGCGATAAGTGATGAGGTTTGCTAAAGAGCCGATAAGGTTTCCAAAGCCACCGACACTTACCCCCCAAAGCAGGGACTTCCAGCTTATAGTAAAGTGGGCCAGTAAAATAGTTGTGGGAACATTTCCTATTATTTGGCTGAGTATGGCTGAAAGAAAAAATACATGTTCGGGATGTTTGATATATGAAGAAAAAATAATTTTTAAGTTTTCAGTAAACCCGAATAAAGCCAAAAAAGTACCAAGTAGAGCGTAGTCAATTTTAAGGTTTTGCCGGTCTTTAATTACAGCATAAAAAATAACAACTACCCCTACTACCAAAGGAATAATTTTAATAGCTGCTAAAATGAAAATTCCCAAAAAGGCGAGATAAAGTTTGGCTGAAGGGCTTAATTTTACTTCTTTTTCCTTTCTAGATGATTGTGTTGAGGGAAGAAATAAAGCCGCTATACCCAACAAAAAAGCAAAAGCAAGACTAAAAGGAGCAATAGTTTTTAAAAAGTCTATTAAGTTTAAGTCATAATACCAAAAAATAAAGATATTTTGAGGATTCCCAAAGGGAGTAAGAGCTGAGCCAGCATTAGCAGCCAGAGCTTCAAAAATGACTAATAAATCCTTTCTTTCTATTTCTAAGTAAATGGTTAAGGGGACTAAAATCAGCAAGGCTACATCATTAGTGATAAACATAGAAAGAAAAAAACTTGCTAGTACAAGTTTAAAAGGTACCAGCGAACTACTTTCAACTTGGTAAGCAATTTTTTTAAAGACAGAGGTCCTATCAAGACCTTTAATAATTACCAAAAAAATAAAAAGGATAAACAAAACTTTAAATTCAAGGAGGCTGAATTCGGGAAGCCTTTTTAAATAAATAGAGCTAATAAAGAGTCCAGCAAAAGATCCCAAAAGAAGCCATTCTCTAGTTAATAAGTTTTTCCAGCCTATTGGGCTTTTCAAAAAGTCTCCTCAATTTCTTTTTGGATTTAATAATACATCTCTTCTCTTCTTCTCTATTCTGGGAGATAAAAAAACATTTGGCAACGCTTAATTTTGCCTTAATATCGGAGGAACAAGGAAAAACATTTGCCTGTCCCTTTTTTTCGAATACAATTTTGCCAATGGCCGGATTTTACTGTCAGGAATGTGGCTACAAGAGTCTTAAATGGCTGGGGCGCTGTCCGGGTTGTGGAAGCTGGGGTACTTTAATAGAAGAAAGTCCTTCTAAAGGCCATAAAAAGGTTTCTCGCCAGGCCCGTCTTTTAAAGGTAAGCGAAGTTGAAGGCCTAAAAGAAAAACGTTTGCCTACCGGGCTTTCTGAGCTTGACCAGGTGCTTGGTGGAGGAATTGTTCCAGGCTCATTGATTCTTCTCGGTGGAGACCCGGGGATAGGTAAATCAACGTTGCTTCTACAGGTTTTAAAAAATCTTGCTGAAGATGGTCACAAAGTAATCTATCTCTCAGGGGAAGAATCTCCTCAGCAAATAAAACTTAGAGCGGAGAGGCTAAATATCTCGCAGGAAAATATTCTTCTCCTTCCAGAAACCGATTTAGCGGTAGCTCTTTCTTCTGTAGAAGAGGTGTCTCCTATTCTTTTGGCGGTGGATTCTATCCAAACGGTTTTCTGGCCTGAGGTTTCATCTGCTCCGGGCAGTGTCAGCCAGGTGCGAGAATGCACCAACAAATTGCTTGAGTTTGCCAAAGCTAAAAATATAGCGGTTATTCTGGTAGGCCACGTAACCAAAGAAGGTATGCTTGCTGGTCCGCGGGTGCTTGAACATCTGGTGGATACAGTGCTTTATTTTGAAGGTGAACGCACGGCTCACTTTCGCATCTTAAGGGCGGTAAAAAACCGTTTTGGCTCCACTAACGAAATCGGCGTTTTTGAGATGACCAGTTCTGGTTTAAAGCCCATTAGCAATCCTTCTGCCGTGTTTTTGACCCGGGAAACTTTAGACGCACCGGGAAGTGTGATTTGTGCCACGCTGGAAGGGACCAGGCCCATTTTGGTGGAAGTTCAGGCTCTAGTTTCCCGGAGTTATCTAGCTACTCCCAGGCGCACCAGTGTTGGTTTTGATCCTCAGCGCCTGGCCATGATAGCCGCCATCCTTGAAAAAAAAGCCGGGCTAAGTTTTTACGACCAGGATATTTACCTTAACGTGGTGGGTGGACTTAAGCTTACAGAGCCGGGAGTGGATTTGGCTGTGGCCATAGCGCTGGCTTCAAGCCGCCTGGATAGGCCTTTGCCTCAAGGGCTTTTTCTTTTCGGGGAAATAGGGCTTACCGGTGAAGTAAGACAGGTTTCTTACCCTGAGGCCCGTTTAAAAGAAGGTGAAAAACTCGGTTTTAGTAAGGTTTGTGCTCCACGTGAAAATTTAAAAAATACCTCTGTTCAAGTTAAACTGGAACAACTCTCCGTTTCTAATTTACAAGAAGCCATAGAAACGCTACTTTTATAGTCAAAATTGTCCTTGCGTGCTGTTTGTCAGCTCATTATTATGCCATATTAAGTAATTATCATTAGGAGGCCAAAATGGGTGTATGCCACGTAACAGACCAGAATTTTGAGGAAGAAGTACTCAACTCTGAAATACCTGTGTTGGTAGATTTTTGGGCGGCCTGGTGTGGGCCTTGTCGGGCTATTGCTCCGGTTATTGAAGAGTTGGCCGAAGAATACGCCGGTAAACTCAAAGTTTGCAAAATGAATGTTGATGAAAACCCGGTAACTCCGGGAAAGTTTGGCATAAGGGCTATCCCCACCCTTATTTTCTTTAAAGGCGGCCAGGCAGTTGACCAGATTACCGGAGCAGTGGCCAAAACCACCATTGAAAGTGTTATAAAAAAGCTGGTTGATTAATATCATGCCAGATATTTTTGACCTGGCTATTATTGGGGGAGGACCTGCCGGGCTTACAGCCTATCTTTACGCGGCTAGAGCCCGGCTAAACACTGTGCTAATTGAAAAGACTTCCCCTGGTGGCCAGGTCCTTATTACTGATTTTGTGGAAAACTATCCTGGTTTTCCTGACGGTATATCCGGGTTTGAGCTAATTGACACCTTTATAGCCCAGGTCAAAAAGCTAGGGTTTGAACCTTTGCGTGAAGAAGTGGTCCGCCTTGAAGACCTTGGGCTAAATAAAAAGCTTATCTTTGCTTCAGATAAAGAACTTTTGGCTCAAACGGTAATTGTCGCCAGTGGAGCTAAACCAAATACCCTTGGTATTCCTGGTGAAAAGGAGTTTACCGGTAGAGGCGTTTCTTATTGTGCTACCTGCGATGGCCCATTTTTTAGAGACCAGGTAGTCGCTGTAGTGGGCGGAGGCAATACGGCTGTTCAGGAAGCCTTATTTTTGACCAAGTTTGTCCAAAAGGTTTTTTTGATCCATCGCCGAGACCAGCTTCGGGCCCAAAAAATCCTTCAAGAAAGGGCCCTGGGTCATGAAAAAATAAAACCTATCTGGAACACAGTGGTAGAAGAAATTCTTGGAGATGACCAGGTAAAAGCTATAAAGTTAAAAAATCGCAAAACAGGTGAAGAATCAATCCTAGAGGTTAACGGAGTCTTTATATTTATCGGGATAACTCCTAATTCAGATTTTGTGAAAGGTTTGCTAAACCTTGATGAATGGGGATTCATTATTACCGATAACGAGATGCGCACTAATATACCAGGGATTTTTGCAGCGGGAGATGTGCGAGCCAAGGCCTGTCGGCAGATTGTAACTGCTTGTGGAGACGGGGCTACTGCTGCCTATATAGCAGAACATTTTTTGGCAGAAAAATGAGATTTATTGTTATTGTCTTTCTAGTTCTAGTTTTATGTTCTTGTGGGAAAAGCCCTGAAGGCGGCCTTCTTTCTTGGTTTAAGAAAAGTCCCGCGGTAGAATCTCAAGATGAAGAACTTAACAGGCTGATTCAAAAAGCCCTGGAGTATTACCGTAAAGGATTCTGGGAACAGGCTGAAGAGAGTTTTCGCAATATAAAAGACCGCTATCCTGACTCTCCGTATGCTCTCTGGGCAGAGTTAAAGCTGGCTGATTGTAAGTTCTTTGCTGGCAACTATTTAGAAGCCATTGTTCTTTACGAAGAATTTGAAAAGCTTCACCCTACTAACGAAGCTATTCCTTACGTAATTTTTCAAATTGCTACCTGTTACTATAAACTCAAGCTTCCTCCTGATAGGGACCAGTCTTTCACCAAAAAAGCTATTGAGTACTACGAACGCCTGATTAGCCGTTTCCCTAATTCACCTTACACCTTTGAAGCCCGTAAACGTATCAAAGAATGCCGGGAATCTCTGGGAGCCCATGAGTTATACGTAGCCAAATTTTACTATAAGACCAGGCGCTACCGGGCTGCCTATTACCGGCTTCTTTATTTATTACAAAGCTATCCGGACACTAAAGCAGCCGTTAAAGCACGCCGTTTAACCGCCAAGTATTATCCCAAGGCCCTGCAAGAAACCCGTGCTCTGGCAGAGGGCACTCTTAAAGATTTCTGGGGAAGGCCCTATCCTTAAGATTTTTCTTTTTCTTCCTTGGTAGTCTCTTCCAGTGTTAGCTCTTCAGGAAGAATTTCTTCAACGCCTTCTAAGTCGGTTAATAGTTCTAACTCAGGTACTTCGTCTTCTTCTGGTGAAACTTCCAGGTTTTCTTCTTCAATTATCTCGCTGGCTCTAGGCTCTTCAAAAACTTCTATTTCTTCAGAGACTTCTTCTAACACTCCTGCAAGATCTTCTTCTGCCAGTTCAATTTCACCAAGCTCCATTTCAGCTTCTTCTGGCACAGGTTCTATATCTAAAATTTCTTCATTTGCTACCTGAGAGATATCTTCTGGTTCTTCTTGAAAATCAAGTTCTTCTGAGTCATCTGCTTCAAGTAGTTCATTAAATTCTATGTCTTCAGAGGCCGCTTCTTCTGCTTCAAAAAGAGTGTTCTCTGAAAGCTCTTGTTCAAAAACCTCGCCTTTTCCCTCAAGAACTTTATAGAGAGAGTCCCAGAATTCTTCGGTAATTTCAGGGAAAGGTCCGAAAAGTTCGGCAAGTTCTGTTAAATCGTGACTACACTCTGGACAGGATTTAAAATATTCTGCCACAATATATTTACATTTTGGACAACGCATCAAGGCCTCCTCTTCTTTGCAAATTGTCCGCAAACTTTTATAATAACCCCATGAAGAAGCTCTTATATATTCTTATCGCCATTTTAACCTTAAACTTGACAAATTGTACCGGAGTCCCTCAGCGTAACCTGGCCTCTGATGCCTCTCTGGTTAGAAAAGGCTTTTCCACCAAAGAAGAAGTTTATCAACTTCTGGGAAAGCCAGACCAAATATTAAAAACCGGGCCAGACACTGAAGAATGGTATTTTTATCAAAAAAACGAAGATATTTGGAAAAAAATTCCCCTTTTAGGCTCACGTATAGGTAAGGAAGAAGTAGAAGTATTAAAAATAATTTTTAAGGGAAACCGCGTTATTGATTGTATTTATTACGTGGTAACGAGGCCTTGAATATGAGTGTTACCGAACCTGACATTTACCAAAAAGCCAGGGAACGCATGGTCCAAACCCAGATAGCTGCCAGGGGTATTAAAGACCCGCGGGTTCTGGCAGCTATGCTCAAAGTGCCTCGCCATCTATTTGTGGAAGAGGCCCTTAAAGACCAGGCTTACGGAGATTATCCCTTACCTATTGGTGAAGGGCAAACCATCTCCCAGCCTTACATTGTAGCCTTAATGACAGAGGCCCTAGAACTCAAAGGCCCGGAAAAAGTGCTTGAAGTGGGCACAGGCTCAGGGTATCAAGCGGCTATTTTGGCAGAGCTTGCCCGCTGGGTGTATTCTATTGAGCGCTATTCAAGCCTTGCCAGGCGAGCCAAAAGGATACTTGAAAGCCTGGGATATAACAACGTCATTATTAAAGTGGGAGATGGCACCAAGGGCTGGCCTGAAGCGGCTCCCTTTGACGCCATTATTGTAACAGCGGCAGGCCCCAAAATTCCTGAACCTTTAATAGAACAACTCAAAGACGGCGGGCGTTTGGTAATGCCTGTGGGAGATGAATGGTCTCAGTATCTAATAAAAGTTACCAAAAAAGGAGACCAGCTGATTAAAGAAAACCTCGGCGCTGTAAGGTTTGTAAAGCTGGTGGGAGAATATGGATTTAAAGAATAAAAGACGTATTGCCATTTTTGGTGCTGGTATTTGTGATGAAGAAATTTACCAGCTGGCTTACGAGGTAGGTCGTCTTTTAGCTCCCAAAGCTATTGTTTATACTGGCGGGCTTGGTGGAGTAATGGAAGCAGCTAGCAAAGGTGCCGTTGAAGCTGGCGGCCTCACGGTGGGGATTTTGCCTGGAAACAGAGCCGAAGATGCCAATCCTTACGTCCTCGTTCCTATAATTACTTCCATGGGTGAAGCCAGAAATATGATACTTGTTAGGACCGCTGAAGCGGCTATTGCAATCTCTGGGAGCTACGGCACTTTATCAGAAATCGCCCTGGCTCTTAAGGCCTGGAAACCGGTTATAGGCCTTAAAACCTGGCCTAACATAGAAGGTGTTACTTACGTTGAAACTCCAGAAGAAGCCGTAAGTAAAGTCTTTGAGGCCCTTGAGGTTAAGAAAGAACAAATTTAGAAATTACAATTGGCTAAGTTTTTGAAGTTATTTACTATCATGGACTTAATTGTAAAAGTTTAGACTTTATCTGACAGTCAC
>NZ_LSFI01000038.1 GCF_001642325.1 Thermodesulfatator autotrophicus
CCTGCGGACACAGTTGACGAAACACTATGGAGCGGTTATATTAAAGAAATTAGAGAAAAAACTAATGAGCTCCTTCTTTCTTTAGGACCACTATAATAGTCTTCAAAAGGATAATTAAATCCAGCCAGAGAGACCAATTCAGAACATACCAGGTATCCGTTTTTATACGGTCTCTAAAAGTTAAGTTGTTTCTTCCGCTAACCTGCCATAGTCCAGTTATTCCTGGGTTAGTTAATAGAATAATATGTTGATAACTATTCATTTCCGTTTCTTCACGAGGAAGATATGGCCGTGGGCCTACCAAAGACATTTCCCCTTTAAGCACGTTAAAAATTTGGGGAAGTTCATCTAAAGAAGTTTTGCGTAAAAATTTGCCCATTCTGGTAACTCTTGGATCAAAACATTTGAGCTTTTTATACAAAACCCATTCCTTACGTGCTTCTGGATTTTTAGCCAGGTATTCTTCTAACAGTTGATCGGCATTCTGATACATAGTCCGAAATTTATAAACTCGAATGCGTTTACCAAAACGTCCTATACGCTCGTGCACAAAAAAGATCGGCCCTGGTGAATCCAACTTGATAAAAATAGCTATAATGCCCATTACAGGAAGAAGGACTGGTAAGAGAAGGAGCGAAAAAGTATAATCCATAACCTTTTTTAATAATATGTTAGTAGGGGATTTAAGATTATTACGGGTTTTGAGAAGAAAAAGCTTTTCATTGAAAAGGGTCTGTGTTTCAGTATTTAGCATACCAAAAGTTTTAAAGTCAGGGAGTATGCATATCTCTTTTACCATATTTTGAATAGAGGCTAATATTTTAGCGAGCTTTCCGTTTTCAAAAGAAGCTGAATTTAAAAATATAGTATCAACATTTAGAAACGAAATAAACTTATTCAACTGGCGCAAAGAGCCAAAAACTTTTTTGCCTTCTATAATTTTGCCCTTTAAGATTGGATTATCATCAAGTAGACCTATTACCTCATAGCCTAGAAATTTATCTTTTTCTAGAGCTCGGATAAGGCATTCTACCCCTTCTGAAGCTCCAATAATAAGGGCCTTACGGTGATAACGAGAAAATTTAAAAAGGAATATTTTTAGCAGATAGCGTCCTGCGGGTAGTAAAAATATGGCGTAAACAAACATAAACCCAAAGTTGAGACGACTTATCTGTGGTCCTAGTTTTTTAACGAATATTAAGGCAAAAATTCCAAGAAAGGCCAGGATAAGAGCCCTTAGAAGTTCTCTAGTTTCTTCCCAGAAGCATAATCGGCGGTCATATAAGCGATGATAAATAAATGTCAGGGGGATGGGAATAAAAAGCCACCAGTAGGAAGTAATAAGGGATAATCCCTGGCTTAAAGAATAAAAGGGGATAGTTTTAAAAACTTGCCCCAAAAGATTTCTAGTAAAAAGGGCTAAGAAAAAAGATAAGGTTAGAACTAACAAATCTCCCAAAAAAAGGATTAAATAATATTCTGGTGGTTCTCCTAATTTTGGATATATATATCTAGCTGAAAGAGGAATCTCTCCAGATTGAAAATAATTTTTCTTATTACCACAATCTTCTTGCTTTAGAGATAAAGTTTCCACCAGACACCCTTTTTATTATTTTCTTCGGCATTATAAGTAATATTGGCGAAAAGGCAAGCTTATTTAGAAACCTTTATGAAACATTTTATTTAATGGACTGCTTCGTCGGCCTTTCGGGCCTCCTCCTTACAAACTTATTCTTCTTCCATAATTTCGTGCATGAATTCTTTTTCAATGAGAAGAATTATGACTTCGCCCAGTTCTTGCAGACGGGCTTCCAGGTTTTCCAGGCGGGCGGCGAAGTAGTTGTAAGCCATGCTGGCTGGAATAGCGGCAAAAAGACCTAGGGCCGTGGCAATAAGGGCCTCGGCAATACCAGGGGCCACTGTAGCGAGACTGGCTGAACCCTTAAGCCCAATCTGATGAAAGGCCGTCATTATTCCCCACACAGTACCAAATAAGCCAATAAAAGGGGCACTGTTTCCTGTTATAGCTAGGAAGGAAAGGCCTTCTTTCAAATTTGATATTTCTCTTTCCCTGGCTACATTTAAGTAGCGGTTAAGACGCTTGATAAACATTTCAAGCCAGAGGGCAAAAAGCTCTTTCTTCTCCGGTAGAGCGCCTTCCTGGCGCAGGCGTACAAGCTCTCCCAGGAGATAACGAGCAATATTCCATCCGGCTGTTTTTTTATACTGGCGCAGTTTGCTGGCCAGTTCCTGGCAGGAGGAACTTTTTTCAGCCATATTGGTTAGGTTTTTAAGGCCACGGGAGGCCTCTTTGAACTGGCGCCATTTAGTAAAAATTACGGCCCAGGTGCTAATGGACATAAAAAGAAGTAATAAAAGGGTAATCTTAGCCACAAGTCCTGCCTGAAATATCAAGTGCCATAAGTTCACGACCGTTCCTCCTCAGGATAGAAAATAAAACCTTCGGGAATTTGAGTTAATAATCCTTTTTCCTGGCATTTTTTAAGGAAAAAGAATACGGCCTCCCTGCCCCTTTTCCCCAGGTTATAAGTGAAATTGTTTACAAAGGTATTGATATGGCTTTTGATAACACCCTCTTCTATCTCCTGGGCGTGTTTTATAATAAATGGCCAGATGTCTCCGAGATTTTGGCGGGCATAAGCCAGGCTATTTTTGATGTCAAAATAAACGGCCTTTTTGGTTTTTGAAGAAAGCGCACGCTTAACAAAAATGCCCCCCAGTGGTATGGGAAGACCGGTTTCTTTTTCCCACCAGCTCCCCAGGTCAACAATCTGATATAGGTTGTATTTTTGGTAAACAAAGCGGGTTTCGTGAATAAGTAGCCCGGCGTCAACCTCGCCTTTAAGTAAGGCTGGTAAAATTTCGTCGTAACGCAAGCTTATGACTTCTCCAGACTCTGGCCAGTAAAACTTTAGCAGCATATAAGCCGTAGTGTTTTTGCCAGGGATAGCCAGGCAGGCCCTGCCAAGATCTAAACTTTTTTTCCGGGATACAAGCACAGGGCCACAGCCATAGCCCAGGGCTCCGCCTATAGGCAAAAGCTGGTATTTTTCAATTACTTTCGGGAAGACGCCAAAAGAAAGCTTGGTAACCGCTAGCTCGTTTTTAAGGGCACGCTCGTTAAGTTTTTCTACATCTTCTATGAAAAACTGGTAATCAAAAGAAAGAGGAATTTTTTCGGTAGCCAGGCCGCCAAAGATAAAGGTGTCATTAGGGCAAGGGGAAAAACCAAGGCTTAAAGCTTCTCTTTCAGGCATAACAAGGCTTCTCCGAGCTTTTCAAGGGCCTCTTCAATAGCCCAAGGACTTTCAGGCTCAGCTAGAAGATTACTCACCGCGCGAATTTCTAGCAAGGGTAGAGAAAAAATCTTTGCAGCTAAAGCTACGGAAAAGCCCTCCATGTTTTCAATAAGAGCATTTTGATGTTTCAGGGCCAAAACTTCTGATCGAGATACATCCCGAGTGGCGCAACAGACTGTTACAAAAGGACCGCACTCGGGGGAAAAGCCTTTTTCTTCAAGGATAGCCAGGGCCTTTTCCATCAAAGGGTGGCGTAGAGAGCATTCCTTTTTTGCTGGTAGCCCTTCTGGAAAGGGCTGGTGCCCTGCAGCATAGCATATTCCCAGGTCTCCAAAAAATTCTACACTGGCTAGAGCAATATCTCCTATCTGTAGGCCACTTTTCGGGTAAGCTCCCCCAATCCCAGCCAGGATAACAGGCCCTTCTTTTTGTCTGGCGAGCACACTATAAGAGCCAAGGGCCGCTTCCACCGGGCCCATGCCGATGACCTGGACATTGAGCCCTCTCTTTCTCAAAGGAGAAGCTTCTATTTCCGTGGGCACAAGTATTGTCATTTACACTTTAGCCAGCATGGCGCGCATCAGGTCTCCAGCGTTTTCGGCCCGGCCAGAAATCTGGCAAATCAGTTCAGTAACCCGCAGAAGATGAAATACTGATAGAGGATCTTTTTCCATGTTGAAGACTTCGCGTTTAAGGGTGGTGGCAATTTCATCACTTTCATGTTCACGAGCCCTAATTTTGCGTATCACTTCTTTGGCCTTTTCTCGGGCTATGGAATCTGCCGCACTCAAATAAGCCCTGGAATATTCAAGAAGAGGAATTAGTAACTCGGCAGTTTCAATATTGTGTTTGGTTAATAAAATTACCTGAAAGGAAACGTCTTCAGGAACTTCATATTCTCTAAAGGTAAGCCACTTAAGAATTTCTTCAGCGGCATCAGCTATAGCGTCCTGTTCTTTGAGATATAAAAATAATTCAAATTTATCTACTGGAAGAATAATACCGTGGGGTAAGTGACTGCGAATATTTTTCTTGATGGAATCAGCTTCTCGTTCAATTTGAACCAGCTCAGTATAAATTTTGTGACAGGCCTCAATATTCCTTTGAAAGAAGGCCTCAAAGGCCTTTGGTAACATGTTTACACAATGAAGAACCAGCTGGGCATGATCTTCAAGTAAATCAAAGAGTTCTTTCTTTTCAGCAGAGGGTTTTTCTTTTAATACTTCGGGCTCTTCGCTTTTAAGCTCACTTATGTAAGACTCACATATTTCCGTATGTCTGATGATGCGTCCTTCTACCAGGAAAACTACTTCTTCAGCTATGTTGGTGGCAAGATCAGCTACTCTTTCTAAGTTTTTAACTATGATGATGTAATGGATACCGATTTTAATAATGTTTTTGTTAGATTCCATGCATTCTATAATTTTATTTATTAGGACATCCTGGTAGCTATCAACTTTTTCGTCTTTAAGGCAGACGGCACATGCCTTTTCAGGGTCCTGAGTTACAAAGGCTTCTAGTGCTCCATCTAGCATTCCCAAGGCCTCACGGGCCATGTCACTCAGGTCAACTGGTCAGGTGAAAACGCCATCTCTGGCGATTTCTTCCACCCGTTCGGCAATGTTAACGGCCTGGTCCCCCAGGCGTTCCAGGTCGCGAATCATGCTCATGGCCGAAGTTATAAAGCGAAGGTCTCTGGCCAGGGGATGATGAAGGGCCAATATTTTCATACAAAAGACGAGAATTTCATTCTCTAGTGCATCTATTTTGTGGTCCTGCTTGATTACCAGTTTGGCAAGCTCTGGGTCTCTTTCTTCAAAGGCCTTTACTGCCGTGCGTACAGACTCAGAAACCAGGCGGCACATTTCCATTAAATAGCGTTTAAGGTCTTGTAAGTCTTTTTGGAGATGAATATTCATAGGAGGCCTCCAATTTTTGGCATATGAATTTCCATTTTATAGGATTTTAACTGAATTTTCCAGTTAAATATTCTTCTGTGCGCGGGTCTTTGGGGTTAGTAAACATTTCCGCCGTAGGGCCAAACTCTACCAGTTCCCCTAAATAAAAGAAGGCAGAATAGTCGGAAACACGACCAGCCTGAGGCATATTATGGGTTACAATGATAATGGTAACGGTGTTTTTGAGATCAACGATAAGATTTTCAATCTGCAAGGTGGCCTTTGGGTCCAGAGCAGAGGTAGGTTCATCCATGAGAAGCACCTCGGGATTAACCGCTAGCGCCCTGGCAATACAGAGCCTTTGCTGCTGGCCACCAGAGAGGAAAGTCCCCCGCCTATGTAAAATGTCTTTTACTTCATCCCATAGAGCCGCTTTGCGCAAGGCTTCCTCGCAAATCCGGTCGGCTTCTTCCTTTTTGAGGCGAATTCCCAGGAGTTTGTAGCCAGCCAGAACGTTGTCGTAAATGGTCATGGTGGGAAAGGGATTGGGTTTCTGGAAGACCATGCCCACTTTACGCCTGACAAGAATAGGGTCCATCTCAAGTATATCCTGGTCACGAAGAAAGATTTTTCCTGAATACCAGGCCCCAGGGGTTAATTCATGGAGACGATTTAAACAGCGCAGGATAGTGGTTTTACCGCAACCAGAAGGCCCCATGAAGGCAGTAACTTTTTTCTCTGGTATGGACATAGTGACATGCTTAATGGCCATGAAGTCGCCATAATAAGCGCACAGGTCTTCAGTGCGAAAGATGGGGTTCTCAATGCTCATTTTGCCTCCTATTTCTCTCCCGCTACCCTGCGGGCCAGTATTCTAGATGCAATGTTTAGTAGAAGAACTATCGTGATAAGGACAATAGAAGCTCCCCAGGCCTGTTGCCACCAGTCTTCATAAGGGCTCATGGAATAGTTAAATATGAGCAAAGGCAAGGCGTTCATAGGTTCAAGGGGATTATAAGTCATGAAAGGATTACCAAAGGCGGTAAAAAGGAGCGGAGCGGTTTCACCGGCAATGCGTGCTACGGCTATTAGCACTCCTGTGGTAACACCCACCATCCCTGTAGGGAGAACTACTTTTAGAACCGTGCGCCAATAAGGCACTCCCAGAGCCAGAGAGGCTTCTCGTAAAATGTTTGGCACCAGGCGTAAAACCTCTTCGGTAGTGCGTACTACTACGGGGATCATCATGATGGCAAGAGCTACAGAACCTGCCAGGGCTGAAAACTTGCCAAGGGGTTTTACCACCCAGGCGTAGGCGATAATACCTATAACAATAGAAGGAACTCCCTGGAAGATATCAGCGCACATTCTTACCAGATGGGCAAATTTTGATTCTTTACCATACTCAGAAAGATAAATACCCGCCATGATGGATATGGGAACACCCATCAAAGAGGCCAACCCTACAATGATAAAAGTGCCCACAATGGCGTTTTTAATACCGCCACCTGGTTCTCCTGGAGGGGCAGGAAGGTTGAGAAAAAAGTCAATACTAAGGCTACTTATACCTTTTTGGAAAAGTTGAAAGAGAATTACAAAAAGGGGAATGGCCGGGATTATAGCCAAAACAGCTATGGTGGCAAGAATAATTTGATTTTTAGTCCTGCGCCACTGGTATCTAACGTTATTGGTATTATTCATGGCTTATACCCTGGTTTTGATGATAAAGATACGGGCGATGAGGTTTACTATTACCGTAATAATGAAGAGCAAAAGGCCTATTTCTACTAACACGGCCAGGTGCAACCCCTGGGCTTCGTTGAACTCATTGGCAATGACACTGGCCATGGTGTTTCCCAGGTCCCAGATGCTTGATGGCAAAGTAGAACTATTACCTATAACCATGGTAACAGCCATGGTTTCGCCAAGTGCCCTTCCCAGAGCCAGCACAATGCCAGCCACAATCCCTGACTTAGCATAAGGGAGAATAACTCCCCTGATAGTTTCCCAGCGGGTAGCCCCAAGGCCGTAGGCTGCCTCTTTTAAGTCATTGGGACAGAGCTTTATTACGTCTCTAGCTACAGAAAGGGCGTAAGGTAGAATCATAATAGCCAGTACCAGAGAGGCAGTAAAAATACCCAGGCCATAAGGAGGAGCGCCTATTTTCATTTGAAAGGCTCTAATTATAGGTACCAAAAAGAATAAGGCCCAGAGCCCGTAAATTACCGAGGGAATGCCAGCCAGAAGTTCCATTATGAAAGATATAGGTTCGGCTATTTTTTTAGGAGCAAGTTCTCCCAGAAAAATGGCTCCAGCCAGAGCAAAAGGGGTAGCGATGATCAAAGCCAGAAATGAAGTCAGGAGAGTACCTACTATGAAGGGAAGCGCTCCGTATTTTTCAGCCAAAGGGTCCCAATCAGTACTCCAGATAAAGCTTAAGCCGTAGTGTTTTATGGCTGGCCAGGACTGGATTATCAAGGTTATTAAAGAGGCAACAATTAACAATATTACCACCAGACCCGAACCAAAGGCCAGATACCTGAAAACATCGTCCCAGATTTTTGATGGTAGAGATAGCTTTTTGTCGTTCATCATGGTCCATATTATAAATGAAAGTTCAATAAAATTGTTACAAAAAATTGACAAATTGGAGGTTTTCCCATGGCAGCCAAAGTTTATTTTACGGACTTAAAAGTAGATAACAAAAAAAGCCTTCTTGATAAAATTCCAAAGCTTTTAGAGCCATTTAATCTGGCCGAACGTTTCAGAAAAAATTCTCTGATAGCCGTAAAACTCCATTTCGGTGAATGGGGAAATCTGGCTCACCTCAGGCCTCAATGGGCGAGAAAAGTAGTGGAATATCTTCAAGGCCTGGCGGTTAAGCCCTTTCTTACAGACACCAACACCCTTTACAAGGGTAGCCGCTCTGACGCTGTTTCCCACCTGGAAACAGCCATTGCCAATGGTTTTGATTACGCTGTGGTTAAGGCCCCGGTAATAATTGCTGATGGCTTAAGGGGTAACTCTTATGAGTTAATTCATCTTGACCTCCCGGTTTTAAAAGAATTTTACGTGGCCAAAGAGATTTATCGGGCCGATGGGCTGGTAGTACTTACCCATTTTAAAGGGCATGAGCTTTCTGGCTTTGGGGGCACCATTAAAAACCTGGCCATGGGAGGGGCGGCCAGGAAAGGGAAGCTTCAGCAGCATTCAACCATTGCCCCCAAAATCAATAAACGCCAGTGTGTAGGTTGTGGCACCTGCCTTGAGTTCTGCCCGGTAGAGGCGCCAGAACCAGTAGAAGGTGCCAAGAAAAAGCGTTTTCGCATTAATCCACAAAAATGTATCGGCTGCGGAGAGTGTATTGCTGTCTGCCCTCAAGGTGCTATTAAAGTTCAGTGGAACGAGCAGGCCATACCTTTCATGAAAAAAATGGCTGAATACGCCTACGCTGTTCTTTCTAACAAAAGAGGCCGGGTGGTTTTTATCAATTTTATAACCGATGTTTCACCGGCCTGTGATTGTTATCATTTTAATGACTATCCCATTGTTCGGAACATAGGCATTCTTGCTTCAGATGACCCGGTGGCCATAGACCAGGCCTCAGTGGATTTGGTAACAGCAGAGCCCTCTCTTCCAGGGGCAAAAATATCGGCAGATCCGGGAGAAGATAAGTTTCGCCTTTTATATCCCAAGGTTGACTGGGAAGTGCAACTTTCTCACGCCGAGGAAATAGGCCTTGGCAAAAGAGATTACGAGCTTTTAAGGTTATGAAAAGACTTATTGCTGATAAAACAGTGGGAAAACTGGCGAAATGGCTTCGTATTCTTGGCATTCCCTGTGAAATGAAAGAAATTAAAAGTCTGCGAGAAGTCCCAGAAGGAGCTATTTTGTTTACGCGCTCAGGGCGTCTTGCGTCACCACGAACTATTTTGATTGAAAGTGACAAAGTGGAAGAACAACTTGAATATGTTTTTCATAAACTTCCCTGGTTAAAGGACCAGATTAAGCCTTTTACGCTTTGTATCAGGTGTAATCAACCTCTTGAGAATATTCCTAAAAGAGACGTCCTTGGCCTGGTGCCAGACTATGTTTACGAAAACTTTTTACATTTCAAACGCTGTCCGGCCTGTGGTCAAATTTATTGGCCTGGCAGCCACCAAAAGCGTATGAAAGCCTGGGGACAGGCAAAAATTAGCTTTTTAAAAAAGGAGTCCAAACCATGAATATTTTTGAAGTGCCTTTTGAAGAAATTCTCGCCGAGTCCGTAAAAACACACGGGCACCTTTGTGCCGGTCAGGTTCTGGGAGTAAGAATGGCTTTGCTGGGGCTTCGTTTAATCGGTATTAAAGACCCTAAAGGGGCTGACCGTAAAAAGTTTCTCGTTTTTGTGGAGATTGACCGCTGCGCCACTGATGCCATACAATCAGTGACCGGGGCAAGCCTTGGTAAGCGTTCTTTGAAGTTTTTAGACCACGGTATTATGGCCGCCACTTTTCTAAATCTTGAAACCAAAGAGGCCTATCGTCTTATTGCTCGGGAAGAAGCACGTGAACTTTCCAAAAATTATTTTCCAGAAATACCTGATAAATACCGCCGCCAGCTTGAAGCCTACAAAGTCATGCCTGAAGAAGAGCTTTTTGATATTCAAAAGGTAGTGGTGGAACTATCTGACTTTGACCTCCCGGGCCGGCCACTTAAACGGGTTCAATGTGAGAGATGCGGCGTGTGGGTGCAGGATGGCCGTGAGGTTCTGGAAAACGGCAAGATTTTATGCCGCCCCTGTGCCCGTGGAAGCTACTTCCGCCTGGCTGGTTTGACGCCAGAGCTCAGAAAGATTAGTCAAAAGGTCAAGGAGAAATAGCTCCTGGTTTAAATTCATCTGGATAGCCATAAAGGCCTTTTCTATTTTTTCCATGGCTGGAATAATAAAGTCTTTTGGTGGCTTTTCAGGAAAAAGGGAAGGGAATTTATCCAGGCCAAGTTCACTAACCAGGGCCTGCCTGAGCCATATCAGAACTAGCTCCCAGAAAAGGGGTAAGTCTTCTTTAAGCTTGGGTAGTGTTTCGGAGGATGAAATGATGAAATAAGGCCTTCCACTAACGATGGCCTTCACCAGGCGAGAAAGTTCCTCAAGGTATCCCTTCTCAGCCAGGCGCAAGGCCCTTCCCAGGCTCCCTTCAGCCAGTACCGCCAGCCCCTCTGCCTCTTCAGGCATTATGCCAAAGCGTTCGACTAGAATTTTTTCTAAAATTTTTCTGAGAACAGGCCTGAACCTTACTATTTGACAGCGGGAAACAATGGTTGGCAGCAATCCTTCGGTACTTTGAGCGATAAGGACGAAGAGATTATAAAGAGGCGGTTCTTCCAGGGATTTCAAAAGGGCGTTTGCTGCTTCGCGGGTAAGGGCTTCGGCCTCGGTAAAAAGGATTAAGCGCTTTTCTGCCTCTAGCGGCCGGAAATTAAGCTTTTTTTCAACTTCTCTTATCTGCTCAATTTTTATGTTCTTTCCCCGGGGAGAAATTATTTCTACGTCAGGGTGGTTACCGCGTCTGAATTTCTGGCAGGCAATACATTCACCACAGCCTGTTTGATTCTCACAGATAATCCGCCTGAAAAAAGAAAGGGCGGTGGTTTCTCGCCCTACCCCTTCAGGGCCAAGAAAAAGATAAGCATGGGGAATTCTTTTATTTTTAAGGGCCTGCTCAAGAATAGCTATGGCCTTATCCTGGCCGACTATTTCTGATAAAGAAAGGCTCTTTTCTTCCAGTGGAGGAGTCTTTTCTTCTTTTTCTTCTAATGTTGACATGGTCCTTCCCAGATTTTGGCGCCGATTCCTGAAAATTTTTTACAAAGATCTTCGTAGCCTCTTTTTAGATGGTGTATTTCACTGATTTGGGTAACTCCCTCTGCCCCAAGACCTGCCAGAACTAACGAAGCACTGGCCCTTAAATCGGTGGCCTTGACCGGGGCGGCCTGAAGTTTTTTAACCCCATTTACCACCGCCACGCGGCCTTCTACGGTAATGTCTGCTCCCAATCTCTTGAGCTCTTCCACATGATGAAAGCGATCTTCAAAAATATTTTCAACGATTACCGAAGTGCCTTTTACCGTACTTAATACAGCCATAATCTGGGCCTGCAAATCTGTAGGGAATCCTGGATAGGGAGCCGTGCGCACTTTAAGGGGCTTTAGCCTTTTGCCAGGGCGAGAAAGGATGCTATCTTGAGCTACTTCAAGCTTAAGCCCCATTTCTTTTAGCGTAGCTATTACGGTTTCAAGATGTTCCGGGCACAAATTTTTTACTTCTACCTCTCCTCCTGTTACAGCCGGGGCCATCAGGTAAGTACCTGCTTCTATGCGGTCAGGAATAACTTTAATTTTGGTGGGAGAAAGCTCTTTTACGCCTTCAATTGAAATGGTTTCCGTGCCATGGCCCTTTATCCTGGCTCCCATAGAAACAAGCATATCTCCTAAAAAGACCACTTCTGGCTCACGCGCAGCGTTTCTAATAGTGGTTTTCCCCCGGGCTAAAACCGCGGCCATCATCAGGTTTTCAGTAGCAGTAACCGAAGGAAAGTCAAAGGTAATTTCAGCTCCACTTAGCCCACGCCTGGGGGCTTTGGCCACGATGTCGCCGTGTTCCATCTTTATTTTGGCGCCCATGGCTTCAAGGCCTTTTAAATGTAAGTCTATGGGTCTTTTCCCGATAGGGCAACCTCCAGGACGTGCCACCCGGGCTTCACCAGCCCGGGCCACCAGAGGCCCAAGGACCAGGACCGAAGCCCTCATCAGATTTACTATTTCATACGGAGCAACGGTTTTACCTGCCAAAGAGGTATTTATTACCAGGGAGCCTTTTTGCTGGTGCCATTTGGCTCCCAGGAGGGAAAGGAGTTTCAACATGGTTTTAATGTCAAGAAGGTCAGGAACATTGAAAAGTTGATATTCTCCTGGGGCCAGAAGAGTAGCGGCCAGAGCCGGAAGCGCCGCGTTTTTCGCTCCGCTTACCACTACTTCTCCTGAAAGGCGGTGTCCACCTTCTACGAATATACAGCTTGTTTTTGACATATCTTTCCAACCGAACTTATTTTAGTTTAGCCACTAGAACCCGGTAATATCCTGATAAGTCTTTTTCAAAATAATACCGATATCCAAGACTTTCAGCGAGAGCTGCTACCCCATCTTTTTGCTGGTAACCTATTTCTAAAAAAACGTACCCACCGGGCACAAGGTAATCTGGGGCTTCTTTTAAAGTTTTGGCAATAAAGTGAAGCCCATAAGGGCCAGCCAATAGTGCCTCACGGGGTTCATAGTTTTTAACCTCTTTTTCCAGAAAAGGCCATTCTTTTTCGGCAATATAAGGAGGATTGCTAACTATTGCCTTAAATTGCCTGTTTTTTTTGATAGGTCTAAGCCAGTTCCCTCTAATCCAAAAGACACGTTTTTCTAGATTATAACGTCTCCGGTTAGTTTTAGCGTATTCAAGGGCCTTTGAACTTAACTCTACTCCGAAAAGTGTAAGTTTAGGGGCTTCAAGGGCCAGAGTTATGGATATACATCCAGAGCCCACGCCCAGCTCAAGAATTTTTCCCTGTGAAACGGTTTCAAGGACTTTTTCCACCAGGATTTCTGTTTCAGGACGTGGAATCAAGACTCCAGGGCCTACTACAAATGGTCGGCCAAAAAACTCTGTCTCCCCAAGAAGATAGGCGGTAGGGACCCCTTCGGCGCGTTTTTTAACGAGGTTTAAAAAACGTGCCGAAACTTCTGGTGAAATTTCAGAAATGGTGAAGACATCAAGAGGACGCATTTTAAGCAGGAAAGAAAGAATAAATCTCGCTTCAAAAGCTGCCTCACTTTGAGAAAAGCCTTTGGATATTAATAAATTTTGGGCTTTTTCAAGAACATCTCTAACACATGGCATTTCAATGAAACTTAACAACAAAATTTAGGGACAGGCAAAATTTAGAAAATTTAGGGACAGGCAAAATTTTAAGTTTGTTTATTTAGCTAAAATTATTTAAAATCATTTGCATGAGTAAAAAATTTTATTTTGTGGCCCGTATGCCAGACAAGCCCGGGGCTCTTCATCGAGCGGCTGAAGTTATAAGAAGGCACCAAGGAAATATTAATCGTATTCATTATGATCGCCGGATAGACCCTAACACCGTCTTTTTTGAAGTTACTTTTAAAAGTGAAGAAAATTACTATTTGGTACGCCAGGAATTACAACGTTTGGGTTATCTTCAGGAGTCAATAGCTCCTCTCAAATTCTTAAAATTTAACGTATATTTACCTCATCGCCCTGGAGCGTTGTTTGAATTTTTGAATTATGTTACTGAAGCTCAAGCCAATATAGCTTTTCTTGATTTTGACGAAAAAGGCCCTCACCCTGACCGTCTTACAGTTAGCTTAACTGTAGAGGGCACCACTTTAATTGATAAGCTTTTAAACGACCTTAAATCCCGTTATCGCCTGGAAATACTGGAATATGATACCTGGGAAGACAGCCTTGATAATACCGTTTTTTACCTGAAATTTGCCCAGAAATTAAGAAAACTTATAGATAAAGCTGAAGATGAGTTTTTACTAAGGCTACTTAATGACATCAACCACATCGTCCAGGAACTCACCAATTTAAATCAAGACCCTAAAGAGGTATTTACAGCTATTTTGGCCACTGGCCAAATGATAAAGAAAAGTACAGGTATATCTTTTTATGCTGATGTCCAACAGATAGAAGTAACACCAGATGTTAAACTGTTCTCTTTTCAACTTCCCTGTGGAGGAAACATTTTTGTCCTCAAAACTCCAGAAGATATGGTTATGATTGATACCGGCTTTGGCATATATTATGAAGATGTTATTAAAATGTTTCAATATTATGGCTTAGGAGACTTGACACGACTTTCTGGAATATATATCACGCATGCTGATGCAGACCACGTTGGGGCAGCGGATTTTTTTGAGGCCCCGACCTATTTACATGAAGGAACCTGGGGAATAATCCAAAAAGCTAACCGAGCCTACGGTTCTCAAATAGAAGGCTCTGTCCTTGAAGAAGTATATACCAAACTTATAAATCTTTTTTCTCGCTTCACGCCTCCTCTCCCTGAAAAAGTAAAAATGTTTCCCAAAAAAGTTTTAGGTCTCAGGAATATTTTTCCGGTAATCTATCGCTTTAAAGTTGGGACTTTAGAGATCGAAGTCCTTGAAAGTTTAGGAGGCCATCTTTATGGCCAGGTATTTTTCTATTCCCCTGATGTAGGGCTTCTTTTTACTGGTGATAGCCTTCTTAATCTGGAAAGTTTTACCTCTGAAAGAAAAGAATTTGCCCGTCTGGCCAAAATACTCATGACCTCGGTAAATGTAGATCGTGAAAAGGCTGTTCGTGAAAGAGAAGCTCTTTTAGCCCTAGCTAAAAAAACTGATAAAAACTTAAAACCCCAGGGTAAACGCTGCCTTATATGTGGTGGTCACGGAACTGTCTCTGTACTTGAAGGAGAAAAACTTAAAACTTTCGGATCTATTGAAACCTACCATCCTTCTTAAAGTAAGAGCCTTTTGGGAACACTTTAAAAAGACCTTTACGATAAGAAGCGCATTTTCCTTTTGCTCACAGCTAGGAGCTAGAGGCGATGGACCTAGCAAAAGCATGAAAGGGCACTTTTCATCAGCTAATGTCTAAAGAATTCATTTAAGAAAAACGATTCTTGTCCCTGTATCAATAAAATTGCTTATACTTCTGGCTTTTTTCTCGCTTTTAAAACTGAAAAGTCCTTTTAACTTTGCGGCTGCCTTTCCTACAAACCCCTTGCTCCCTATAGCTAGACTTTCGGTAAAGTATTTTATTCTTTGTCTAAAAATTTCGCCTGTCCCTCTTTCTGGCTCACCCAGGCTGCCCTTCCCGTAAACAAACTCTTGCAAAAGCTTAAGCCTCTCTTTCTCCGTCTTCTTCTCCCATCCACTAAGCCCCAGATTAAGCGAAAGAAAATTTTCGCCTGTCCCTACTCTTGACCGATATCCCAGCGAGCACCAGCGGTAATTTTCTGGTTTCTCCACTATCCCTGCCCGCACCGGGTTTAGCTCTATGTAAGCCAGACAATTGAGCAAAGCCTCACCGGTTTCCACGATTACGGACTTGAACCTGTCAGCCCAAAAGTAGCCTTTGCGGTTAACCCGCCGGTTATACCAGCGGGAGAAGCGCTGTTTTACGTCTTGGATGTAGCGGGAAAGGTTACCAAGTCTAGCCCGCCACTTCTTGATTAGCTCTTCGTAGAAAAAGATTTTGCGCTTCCGGCCGTAGTAGAGCCTGATGCGGCGTTTTACTTCTTCGTCGGAGAACTGGTTTTCAGGGAGCATGCGGCAGAGTAGATGAAAATGATTGCCCATGATGGCAAAGCCGTAAACTTCAACGAAGTATACCTGAGAGAGCCAGCGGATAAGGTGGAGCAGGTAGTCTTTTTCTTCAGGGCCGAGGACATCGTGGCCAGGCAGAGCGGTGCGGGAGATGACGTGATAGGCGGCCTTTGGGTCATCCATGAAAAATCTTGGAATGCGCGGCATGACGAAACCTCCTTTCAAAAAAATTTGCCTGTCCCTTTTTTTAATTATCGGTCAATTTTTGGTAGGATTTTAAAAGTTTGCCTGTCCCTACTTTTAAATTTGTTTTGCCTCTTGTCTTCTTTCGTTTATAGGGCTAAACGTTTAAGCCAAAATTCAGGTGTTATAGCGAGGGAGGAAACTATGCTTGATCTTTTAGGCCAGTGGAAAAGGACGCATCACTGTGGGGAGCTCCGCAGTTCTCATATAGGTGAAGAAGTAACCCTTATGGGTTGGGTTCTCCGCCGAAGGGACCACGGCGGTGTTATTTTTATAGACCTCCGTGACCGTGAGGGTATAACCCAAGTGGTCTTTGAGCCGGAAATTAATCCGGAAACCCACGAACACGCTCACAGGTTGCGGCCTGAATACTGCATAGCCATAAAAGGCAAAGTGCGGCGTCGTCCAGAAGGCATGGAAAATCCCAAGATACCTACCGGTGAAATAGAAGTGGCGGCCTATGACCTGCGCATCCTTAATACCTCAAAAACACCGCCTTTTCCGCTTGACGAAGAAGTTGAAGTCTCAGAGGCTCTACGTCTCAAATATCGCTACCTTGATATGCGCCGTCCGGCCCTTATGGAGGCCTTACGCTTCAGGCATAAAGTGGCCAGAGTAGCCAGGCAATTTTTAGATGAAAAAGGCTTTATTGAAATAGAAACCCCGTTTCTCACTAAAAGCACTCCTGAAGGTGCAAGGGATTATCTCGTGCCTAGCAGGCTTTATCCTGGTAAGTTTTATGCGCTTCCCCAGTCGCCCCAGCTTTTCAAGCAAATTTTAATGGTGGCGGGTTTTGACCGCTATTACCAAATCGTTCGCTGTTTCCGCGACGAAGACCTCCGGGCTGACCGTCAACCTGAATTTACCCAGCTTGACCTGGAGATGTCTTTTATCACCGAAGAAGATATTATGGCTCTGCTTGAGGAATTGGTGACCTCGGTTTTTAAAGAAACACTTGGGTTAGAGCTTGAAAGGCCATTTCCTGTTATTTCCTACGCGGACGCTATGGAAAAGTACGGAACTGACCGTCCAGACCTCCGCTTTGGCCTTGAGCTAATCCCCTTGACTCATATTTTTGAAAATACTCAGTTTAAAGTGTTTGCCCAGGTAGTTGAAAAGGGAGGCATTATAAAAGGGCTTGTGGCCCCTGCTGATTTTTCCCGCAAAGAGCTTGATGATCTTACGGCCTTTGCCAACGAACGCGGAGCTAAAGGCCTTGCCTGGATCAAGGTGCGTGAAGGTGGAGAGCTTCAGTCTCCCATCACCAAGTTTTTTAGTGAAGATGAAATCAAAGGTCTTCTAGAAGCTCTAAAGCCCCAAGAAGGTAGCACCATTTTTTTTGTGGCTGACCAACCAAGCGTGGTAAATGAAGTCTTAGCTGATTTAAGGGTAGAGCTAGCTAATCGCTTAAACCTTATTCCCAAAAATGTATTCAAACTTTGCTGGATAGTTGACTTTCCTTTAGTGGAATGGGACGAAGACGAAGGTCGCTACGTGGCTATGCACCATCCCTTTACTTCTCCCAAGGAGGAAGACTTACCCCTTCTTGAAGAAAAACCCGAAGCCGTGCGCTCACGAGCCTATGACCTGGTGCTTAATGGCATTGAAATAGGCGGAGGAAGTATCCGTATCCACCGGCCAGATATTCAGCAAAAGGTCTTTAATCTGCTTAAAATCTCCCCTGAAGAAGCCCAGGAAAAATTTGGCTTTCTTTTGGAAGCGCTGGAGTACGGAGCACCGCCTCACGGGGGCTTTGCTTTTGGTTTTGACCGCCTGGTAATGCTTATGCTTGGCCGCAGGAGTATAAGAGATGTTATTGCCTTCCCAAAAACACAGAAGGCCCAGTGCCTGCTTACCGGAGCTCCGGCCCCGGTTACCATGACCCAGTTAACTGAATTACATTTGCTCCCAGGCTGGGACCTGGAGAAAGAAAAAAAGGATTAAATAGGCTTTTTAGCCTGTAATTTGACGTTTTTCGGCCAGAACCTGGCGGGTTGGCCTTGGCAAAACAGAGTTATAAACGTAGTATTAAGCCATGGCCAGCCACATGATAATTGTTTCCAATCGTCTGCCTGTAACGGTTAGCAAGCGCGAGGGCAAATTTTTTTTTCATTCCAGTGCCGGGGGGCTTGCCACCGGGCTTGGTTCTTTTTATCGCGAAACCGGAGGCGTCTGGCTTGGCTGGCCGGGAATCTCGCAGGAATCTGCCCGCGGCCACGAAGAAGACATTATCGCCAAGCTTCGCGAGCTTTCCTGTAAGCCTGTTTTCCTTTCCAAGAGGCTTATAGAAAAATATTACTACGGCTTTTCCAATAAGACCCTCTGGCCGTTATTTCATTATTTTCTCCAGTACGCCGTTTTTGACCAGAAGTTCTGGGAGTCTTATCGCCGGGTAAATCGCCTATTTTGCGAAGCGATTCTTGAGGTGGCTGGGCCTGATAGCACCATCTGGGTGCATGATTATCAGCTACTTTTGCTTCCTCAAATGCTTAGAGAAAAACTGCCTCAGGCTACCATTGGTTTTTTTCTCCATATTCCTTTCCCTTCTTATGAAATCTTTCGCGTGCTTCCCTGGCGCGAAGAAATACTTAGAGGCCTTCTCGGGGCAGACCTTATCGGCTTCCATACTTACGACTACGTAAGGCATTTTATAAGCTCTGTACGCCGTATTCTTGGTTTTGAACACAGCCTCGGCCTTATTACCACCGAAGACAGAGTTTTAAGGGTTGATGCCTTCCCCATGGGGATTGACTATGAAAAGTTTGCCAAGGCCCCTGAAAAAAAAGAAGTACGTCAGGAGATAAGGCGTATAAAACGTCGCACAGGCAATCGTAAGGTCATTCTTTCGGTGGATAGGCTTGATTACACCAAAGGCATTGCCGAGCGTCTCAAGGCCTATGATGAACTCCTTGAAAAATATCCAGAGTACAAAGAAAAGGTTATTTTAATTCTGGTAGCTGTGCCTTCACGCACCAGGGTTGAACATTACATGTTGCTCAAGAAAGAAGTTGATGAACTAATTGGCCGTATAAACGGCCGTCACGGGGCCTTTGGCTGGACGCCAGTCTGGTATCTTTACCGTTCTCTTCCCTTTCACACTCTGGCTGCCCTTTATCATATCGCTGATGTGGCTCTGGTCACCCCTTTTAGAGACGGTATGAACCTTATTGCCAAGGAATACGTGGCTACTACACCGGCAGAGCACGGTATGCTGGTGCTTTCAGAAATGGCTGGCGCGGCCTCAGAATTAGGCGAGGCTATTATTATTAACCCGTTTAACTCCTCGCAAATGGTTGAGGCCATGCGCGAGGCCCTGGAAATGGACCCTCAGGAAAAGAGCCTTCGCAATTATCTGATGAAAAACCGCCTGCGCCGCTATAACGTAAACCGCTGGGCTCACGAGTTTATGGAAAAACTTTACGAAATAAAAGAAGCGCAACAGGCCTTTGTGGCTACTAACATCACTGAAAATCTTCTCAAAGAAATGAAAAAGGCCTTTAGTGAGGCCAAAGAACGTATAGAATTTCTTGACTATGACGGAACTCTGGTGAACTTTGCGGGAAGGCCAGAGGCCGCTCGCCCTGACGAAGACCTGCTCTATCTGTTAAGAAAACTTACAGAAATTCCGAATAATGAAGTGGTGTTAATAAGTGGGCGCGACAAAGATACCCTTGAGGCCTGGTTTGGGAATATTCCTTTGAACATCGTAGCTGAGCATGGTGTCTGGATAAGAGAATCCAGAGGCGGATGGCAGATGTTAGAAGCTATCAGCCTTGATTGGAAAGAAGCCATAAGGCCGGTTATGGAAAATTTTGCTGACATAACCCCTGGGGCCTTTATAGAAGAAAAAGACTACGCTCTGGTGTGGCATTACCGTAAGGCAGACCCAGAGCTCTCGGCCCAGAGGGCCCGTGAGTTAAAAGAAGCCCTTTTTGACATTACCCAAAATCTTGACTTGATGGTCCTTGAAGGTAACAAAGTGATAGAAGTTAAACCTGTAAATATTAACAAGGGCCGGGCAGCCAAATATTTTCTTGAAAAGAAAGACTTTGATTTTGTTCTGGCGGTAGGGGATGACTGGACTGACGAAGACCTATTTGAAGTGATGCCAGAGTACGCCTACACCATAAAAGTAGGCTTTGGGGTTTCGCGGGCTAGATATCGGGCCAAAAACCCCACAGAAGTTCGTAAAATTTTAAAGACCTTGGTAAACTGATATGGCTGACGAGATCCTTTTCCACGTAAAAGACTGTTCTCTGGTTTCTATATCACTGGGCGTGAAAGCTTATGTCCTTGCGGAACTTCTGGATCATGTTCGGGAAGTAGAAGCAGGCTGTATTTATCATCATTTCTGGGCGAGACAGCTAAGGCCCTCTTTTGACCACCCGGAATTCCATAACGACTTTGCCGCCTGGGTGCACCGTGAGCTTCACGACTACGTCCTGGCTGAAAGGCTTAACCTGATAGCTCCCCACGAGTTTGAAACTCTTGAAGAGCTACGCGAAGAGCTTATAAATGTCCTTGAAGAGCGTTTTGACGAGCACGCAGACCTCCCCTGGCGCAAGGCTGATAAGCCTTTTTATTTTGTAAAAAGCCAGATAGTAGTATTTGACACTGGTCGTCGCATTTCACATCCCAAAGAAGTAGCCGGAATTTTACCAACCTTTTCCCAGGGCAGTGTGTTTTACCACTTTATTGACGCCCGCCGGCGTACAGAAAAAAGCCTTGATGACTTCAGGGCCTGGCTTTCTGCCTTTGGCCCGGATTATGAACAATTATCTGCCTCCCTGGCCTCTATTGACCCGTATTTTTTCACACTTACTGAAATTAAAGAACAGCTCATAACGGTATTTAAAAGCTTTTTTGAGGGCCGAAATGAATAACGACTTGCTAGCCAAATACGAAGCCATAGTGGGTTCAGATGTTATAGACCAGCTAAAACAGATGGCGAGCCGTTTAAAGGATGCGCGTATCTTACACGTGAATTCTACTCGTTATGGCGGGGGAGTGGCTGAAATTTTGCGCAGCATGGTCCCTTTGATGGAAGCCCTCGGCCTTTCAGTACGCTGGGAAGTTATTGCCGGTGATGAGCCTTTTTTTCAGGTGACTAAGTCCTTTCATAATGCTTTGCAGGGTTTTCCGGTAGATTTTACGCCTGGCTCCATTGAAATTTATGAAGAGAATAACCGCAAAGAGTTTGAAAAACTTGAAAAATTTCTAAAAGAGGCAGACTTTGTGGTTATTCATGATCCACAACCGGCTTTTCTTATTAAACTCATGGGTGAACGCCAGAACAAATGGATATGGCGCTGCCATATTGACCTCTCCAAGCCCTATCGCCCGGTATGGCGTTATCTGAAAAACATTGTAAAAGACTACGATGCCAGTATTTTTTCCATGCCGGACTTTACGCAGCCGCTTCCTCATCCGCAGTACATTATTCCGCCAAGTATTGACCCGCTTACCGAAAAAAACATGGACCTTCCAGATGATGAAGTGAAGGCGGTGTATGATCGCTTCGGCCTTGATCCGGAAAAACCTCTGGTGCTTCAGGTATCGCGTTTTGACCGCTTTAAAGACCCGGTTGGCGTTATTCAGGCGGCTATTATGGCCATGAAATTTATTCCCTTTCAACTGGTTTACGCCGGCGGTGGTGCCGCTGACGACCCTGAGGGAGAGATAATCTATCAGGAAGTCCAGGCCCTGGCTAAAGGACACCCGGATATTCATGTGCTCTATCTCCCGCCAGATGCCCATCGCACTATAAACGCGCTCCAGCGGGCAGCGCACGTGGTGCTACAAAAGTCCATCAAAGAAGGCTTTGGTTTAACGGTGACCGAGGCCATGTGGAAATATAAGCCGGTTATTGGCGGAGATACAGGCGGCATAAGGCTTCAGGTGGTAAATCATCACACTGGTTTTCTGGTGCATACCCCTGAAGGCGCTGCTTTAAGAATTCGCTATCTGCTCTTCTACCATGAAAAACGCCAGGAAATGGGGAAAAAGGCCCACCAGTTTGTTAAAGAAAACTTTCTTATTACCCGTCATGTACGTGATTATCTTTCTCTAATGCTTTCTTTTGTCTCTGGTAATGGTGAAAGAATAGAACTTGAAGCCCTCTAATTTCTGTTTCTATTCCTGGCCATACGATAGGCAAGGTTAATAGCGGCTATCAGGCTATCTTCTTTAGCCAGGCCTTTTCCCGCGATGTCATAGGCGGTACCGTGATCAACGGAGGTGCGTACTATGGGAAGGCCAAGAGTTAGATTAACCCCGTCTTCAAAGTGCAGTAACTTAAAGGGAATAAGCCCCTGATCATGATAAAGAGAGACTACCAGGTCAAACCGGCCGTTTACCGTCTGATAAAAGAGGCTATCTGCAGGATAAGGTCCAGAAAGGGGTATTTTTTGCCTCTGGGCTTCTGCTATGGCCGGTTCAAGTATGCAGGCTTCTTCGTCTCCAAAAAGGCCTCCTTCACTGGCGTGGGGGTTAAAGGCCGCAAGCGCCAGGCGAGGGTCTTTAAGGCCAAGATCTTTTTTCAAGAAGTCATAGGCCAGCCGCGTAACTGTGAGTATTTTTTCTACTGAAAGCAATTCTGATACACGGCTTAAAGGCTCATGAATAGTTACCAGTACAATCTTTAGCTTTTCACCGTAAAAGGCCATGGCGTACTCTCTGGTGTTGGTAAGCTCAGCAAGCATCTCCGTGTGCCCTGGGAAAGGCTCCCCAGCAAGTTTTAAGGCGGTTTTACTAATGGGGCAGGTAATAAGGCCATTTAATTCACCTTTGAGGCACATTTTTACGCCTTCTTTTATATAGCGCACCATGGCCTTAGCTGTTTCAAGGTCAGGCCTTCCGGGGGTATAGGTTTTAAGTGAAGAAAGAGGAATAATCTTTTTTTCGTCAGGGACAGGCAGATTAAGAGAGCGGGCAGCTTCTTTCAAAATAAAAAGGTCACCAAGTATAAATAGCTCTAAATCTTCTGGCCAGGGCCTGGTAAGGGCCTTTAGGCAAATCTCTGGCCCCACGCCAGCAGGGCAACCCATGGTTATGCCCAGTTTGATTTTAGACATAGTAGAAGATCTTGTTTTGATGACGTTTGGTTTTTGCCTGTCCCTTTTTTACCAGTTCTTCAAGTATAGTTAAAGTGGCTCTAAAGTCGCTTGAAAGGGCCTGAGCAATTTCTTTAGAAGGAGCTGGCCGGTGGCTTATAAGGGCAAGTATTTCTTGAGCCGAGGGCTTACGCTTACCACCTGCTTCTTTTAAGGCCTCGCGGGTAATAACTTCCACCTGGCCTTCAAAAAAAGAGGCTATTTCTCGCATCTTCTTGAGGGGAATGGCCTTGGCCCTGGCATAGGCTGGAGGGCGGTCAACTGAGTTTAGCTGGATTTTATCAGGAGAGATCTCTTTGGTTACTTTGGCCAGGGCTTTTATTTCGGTTTCAGAATCGTTGATGCCTGCCACAAACATTATTTCAAGCCATATCTCGCCGGTAAATTCTTCTCTAAACTTTTTAAGGCCTTCAATAATTTTAGAACTTTTAAGCCCTTCCACCGGACGGTTAAGCTTTTGGAAAACGTCTTCGCTTACCGCGTCAAGAGAGGGAAGCACCAGGTCAGCGCTTACCAAGGCCTTACGCACTTCTTCCTGCCAGAGAAGAGAAGAGTTAGTGAGCACACAAATAGGCCTATCTGTTAGCTCTTTGGCAAAAAGAATAAGTTTATCAAGCTCGGCGTGAAGGGTGGGCTCCCCTGAGCCGGCAAAGGTTAACACCTCAAAGTGAAGTGTTTTATCAGAAAGTCTTTCTTTAAGGGCCTTTTTAATTTCTTCAGTGGACCGGTAAATTTGGCGGTAAAGGGTATGAATTTTGGTGGGGCCAATTTCACAATAAAGACAATCAAAAGAGCATACCTTAGGGATAAGGGGGTCCACCCCCAAAGATAACCCCAATCTCCTTGACTTTACCGGCCCAAAAACAATATTTACGGGACGCATCTATGGTTTAGGAACTATATTCTGGAAGTTGCAACGGGCTACAATGTCTTTCATGTCAAGATAAGCCTGACGTGCCCGGTTAATGTAGTCAAGGAAACAGGGTATTTCTTCAAGAAATAGGGCCTGTGGGCCGTCACAAAGGGCTCTGTGTGGGTCAGGGTGAAATTCCACCAGCACCATATTGGCCCCGGCAATAACTCCCTGGGCGGCTACATGGTAAATGTCTTTTATGCCATCAGGGGCAGCTACCCTAGAGCCAATGGGGTGAGAAGGGTCCACGCAAACAGGAAGCCTGGTAAGCCTTTTGATAACCGGCACGTGGCCAAAGTCAACCAGGTTACGATGAGGGTCTCCCAGGTGGGTTCTTACCCCGCGCAGGCAAAAGATGATGTTGTGGTTGCCTTCGCTGGCAATGTATTCGCAGGCATTAAGGCTTTCATCTATGGTTAGCCCCATGCCGCGTTTGTAGAGCACAGGGAATTCTTGCTGATTTCCAACAGCCTTAAGGAGTTCAAAATTCTGGGCGTTTCTCGTGCCGATTTGCAACATAACACCAGTGGGGTGGCCTGCTTTTTCTAAGGCCTCCCAGATTTCGTCTATGTGGTGAGGGGAAAGCACTTCCATAGCGATAATAGCTATGTCATACTTGCCGGCTAATTCAAATAACCAGGGGAGACATTCTTTGCCATGCCCCTGAAAGTCGTAGGGAGAAGTTCGGGGTTTATAGGCTCCCATACGAGCCGTGCGGACGCCGGCTTCTTTCATGGCCTTGAAAATGGCTTCTACGTTTTCTTTGGTATCAGCGGCACAAAGGCCCATAAAGACATGAAAAGAATTCTGGTCAAAATGAAGGCCTTTATAATCAAAGCCTATGGGCTCAAGATCTCCATGACGGCCAATCTGGCGGTACTTGGCTGAAACCCTTACCGCCTTTTCCACCCCGGGAAGGCTTTTAACTATTTCCAGAGGAACCTTCTGGGTGTCCCCTATCAAATGGATCTCAATGACTTTGCGAGTTTCACCTTGGTACTCCGCAGTTAAAGTCTTTACTCCTTTAAACTCGTTGAGGTACTTGAGTAAAAATTTAAATTCCGGGCTTTCTTGGGTAATTTCTGGCTTGAGAATGATAATCATCTAAAACCACCTCCAGCAAAACTTTTAAAGCATTGTACCCCTCATTTTGTGCTTTGCAATTTTTTGCAATTTATTAATGCGAGCATTGCGAGCGGAGCGAAGAAATCTCTATCCCGAGCAGTAGCGAAGGGAGCAGAAATCGCCACGGCGACTACGTCGCCTCGCGATGACGCTCTATTGTAAAAGATAATCCCAAATACACAGTTGGGGGACACTCCTCTTACGCACTTCTTTCTTAGGGACAACAAAGGTGTGTCCCGGAGCGTTAACAAAAATCTAAAAGCTCGGTAATCACGTCGCCTTATCAAGAGATTATTTGCCTGTCCCCAAAAGCTTCCACTCATCCGACTAGCCCGAGTTGTTTTTCAAAAAAATTTAACAATTTGAGAAAAAAACAAAATAAAAGAACTTGAAGTATCAAAAAAATTGATTAAACTGGCGGTTAACTCATAATTAAAATTGTTACAAAAAATTAAAAAGGGGTTGATAAAATGGCTCTTACTCTAAGGCAATTGGAAATATTTCTGGCGGTAGCCGAAACAGGCCATGTAACCACGGCGGCGAAAAAAATTTTCCTTACCCAGTCAGCGGTAAGTATGGCTATTTCAGAAATGGAAAATATACTAAATGGTCCTCTTTTTGACCGCCAGGGGAAAAAGCTAGTTTTAAATGACCGGGGTAGATTTTTGCTCCCCCACGCCCGCGAAATCGTTAATAAAATTCGCAACCTTGAGCTTCTGCTGTCAGAACCTGAAGACAAAATTGTTGGTACCCTTCATGTAGGGGCCAGCACCACTATTGGTAATTACGTGATGCCTTTTATTGTTAGTGCTTTTATTGAAAAATATCCCGAGGCAGAAATAAAACTCATCGTGGGAAATACCCGCCATATTGAAAACCAGGTAGAAGAAGGAATTTTAGATATTGGCTTTGTGGGTGGGTCAATCCAAAGTGATAAAATTGCCGTTAAACCCTGGCTTGAAGACCGGCTCTATATAATTGCCGGCTCCAATCATCCGCTGGCTAAAAAAGAAAAAGTTACCCTCAAAGACTTAGAAAAAGCCCGTTGGATTGTGCGAGAAGAAGGTTCAGGGGTGGCTGAAATTTTTGAAAACGTCATTGCCAAACAGCTTCCCAAAATAAATGTATTCTTGCGCTTGGGACATACAGAAGCCATTAAAAAGGCGGTAGAAGCAGGACTTGGTATAACCTGCCTTTCAGCGCTTACCGTGTGCCGCGAAGTAGAACACGGCTGGATTAAAATTCTTGATGTCCCCGAGCTTGATATAAGCCATCGTTTATCCACGATACTCAGGAAAGATAAGCTCAAAACTAAATTGCTTTCTGAATTCATGAACTTCTGTGAGGTTCTTAAAGAGTGTTGCCAGGCCCAAAATGCCTGTTTTACCTCTCCAGAGCAACTGGTTTCAATTCTTTCCAATTATGAGGCTATCCCAACATAAATGAAATAATAAATGGAAAAGGTTCACTTAAATGAAGAAAAATGGGGGGCCATTTTAAGGCCCCTTCGCTTTGTAAGTAAAAATAAATTTGCCAATCTCCCCAAAGTCAAAAACCTTGAACACACTTTAAAAGAAGCCTTAGAGCGCATTAAAGATGCTCTTCCTCCTGGAATTTACCAAGAAATTCATTCCCTTTTAGAAGATTTAGAAGCCGTTTCTTTAGAAGAAAAAAAGCTTCGTATTAAGAAGATATTTTCTCTGCTTGAAGAAGGCCCTCAAAAAGAAGCTAATAATCTACCTTCCTTTGAAGATGTTCCTATAGACATAGAGACTTATTATTCCTACCGGAAAGAACTGGCCAAACCGGTTCAATTCCTTAAGGGTGTTGGCCCTAAAATCGCCCATAAGTTAGCTAAACGGGAGATCAAAACCGTAGAAGATTTACTTTTCTTTTTACCAAAAGCCTATGAAGACCGCCGCCGAATGCAGCCCATTGGTGGCCTTCGCGTTGGAGAACAGGCAGTGGTAGAAGGCGAAGTCATCCTTTCCGGGGTAGTTAAATTTAAAAAACGGCGGGTCTTTGAAATAGTGATTTCTGACGGAACCGGGCTTTTAGCGGCCAAGTGGTTCCATTTTAACGAAAAGCGCTACCGGGAGACTTTTCGCCCGGGGCGTAAGGTCATTCTGGCTGGAGAGATTTCCGCTTTTGCCGGGCGCAAGGAGATAGTTCATCCTGAAGTAGAGTTTCCTGAAGATGAAAAAATAGGCCTTCATGTGGGAAGAGTCCTTCCGGTTTATCCTGTGGTTGAGGGAGTCTCTCCCAAGGTCTTACGCCGCATTATCGCTCACGCTGTAGAAGAATATGCCGAAAAGGCTGTAAGTCCTATCCCGGCAAAAATTTTGAAAAAAAGAGGTCTTCTCCCTCTTCCTTTGGCTCTTAAAGGGATACACTTCCCTGACCCTGGAGATGATATTTATCTCCTCAACGAAGAAGAAAGCGTTTACCACAAAAGCCTTGCCTTTGATGAATTCTTTTATCTGGAGCTGGCCTTGGCTCTACGTAAATCTCAGATTGCAAGGGCCCCTGGTATTTCTTTTAAAACCCAAACACCAAGGGTTAAGAAATTCCTAAAAAGCCTTCCCTTTAAACTCACCAGGGCCCAGACCCGCGTCTTAAAAGAAATTGAAAAAGACATGGCAAACCCTTATCCCATGAACCGCCTTCTTCAGGGAGACGTGGGCTGTGGAAAAACAGTAGTAGCCTTTCTGGCTGCCCTCATCGCCATTGACAATGGCTATCAGGTAGCCCTTATGGCTCCTACGGAGATACTGGCTGAACAGCATTACTTGAATTTCAGAAAATACGCCGGGCTAATAGGGGTAGAAATAGCCCTTTTGACCGGAGGAAAGACCCCTCGCGAAAAAAAGACCATATACCAGGGCCTTGAAGAAGGGCATGTCCACCTGGCCATAGGAACTCACGCTCTATTTCAAGAAACCGTTGAGTTTAAGAAGTTGGGCCTGGTGATAGTAGATGAGCAACACCGTTTCGGGGTTTTACAAAGGGCAGCCCTCAGGCAAAAAGCTAAAGGCCTTGAACCAGACACCCTGGTTATGACAGCTACTCCCATTCCTCGAACACTGGCCATGACGGTTTACGGAGACCTTGATGTATCAATAATTGATGAACTACCCGCTGGCAGAAAGCCGGTTAAAACTTATCTCTTTACCGCTAAAGACCGACTCAAAGCCTACGAGGTAGTAAGGCGAGAACTGGCTAAGGGGCATAAGGCCTACGTAGTATTCCCTCTGGTTGAGGAATCTGAAAAAATGGATCTTTTGGCCGCTACCACCATGGCTGAACACCTGCAAAAAGAGCTTTTTCCCAGTTATAAGGTAGGCCTTTTGCACGGCAAAATGAAACCTGCGGAAAAAGAAGCAGCTATGACGGCTTTTAAGGAGGGCCGAACCCAGATTCTCGTTTCCACCACGGTTATTGAAGTGGGCGTAGATGTGCCTGAGGCCACGGTTATGGTAATTGAAAACGCTGAAAGATTTGGCCTCTCCCAACTTCACCAATTAAGAGGTCGAGTTGGTCGCAGTGCCAGAGAATCCTATTGCCTCCTGGTAGCCCACAAGCTAAAACCCGGCAGTGAAGCCTTTAGACGCCTAAAAATTTTGTGTCAGACCACTGATGGCTTTAAGATTGCAGAAGAGGATATGAAAATTAGGGGTCCTGGCGAAATACTTGGCACCAAACAGTCAGGATTTTTTGCCTTCAGGCGAGCTCACCCGGTGCGAGATTATGATATGCTCGTAATAGCCAGGGAAGAAGCCTTTGCCTTATTAGAAGAAGACCCTTTGCTTGAAAAATATCCTTTGCTTAAAGAAATTCTCATGGAAAGATGGCAGGAGCGATTAAAACTTTCGGAAGTGGCTTAGGAGGAAAAAATGACCATAGCTATAGGCATTATAGGTTTGGGTACGGTGGGTTCAGGAACGGTAAAAATCATTTTTGAAAATCAAAGTCTGATAAAAAAGCGCCTGGGTTGTCCTCTTTTGATAAAAAAAATCGCCGTAAGAGACCCGTCCCTTCCTCGCCTGGTTCAGGTGCCTGATACCCTTCTTACCACTGAGGTAGAAAGTCTTTTTCGGGACCCTGAAATAAAAATCGTGGTAGAGCTAATTGGTGGCCTTGAGCCAGCACGCACTTTTATTTTAGAAGCCATTAAAGCGGGTAAACATGTGGTAACCGCCAATAAAGCGGTTCTGGCGGAACATGGCCAGGAAATTTTTAAAGCAGCGAGAGATGCCGGAGTTGATGTAGCCTTTGAGGCCGCTGTGGGCGGAGGTATTCCTATTATAAAAACCTTAAAAGAAAGCCTTGCTGGCAACCGTATTCTTTCCTTAACCGGGATTATTAACGGCACCTGCAATTACATTCTTACTCGTATGACTGAAGAAAATATTACTTTTGAAGAAGCTCTCTTACAGGCACAGAAGGAAGGTTATGCTGAAGCCGACCCCAGCCTTGACATTGACGGCCTTGATGCCGCTCACAAGCTGGCCATCCTTACCACCCTGGCCTATGGCACTGAAGTTTCCCTTAACGATATTTATGTAGAGGGTATTCGCGATATTGAGCCCACAGATATTGCTTTTGCCAGAGAATTTGGTTTTGTAACCAAGCTTCTGGCCATGTGTAGAGAAACTGAAACCGGCCTTGAAGTAAGGGTGCTCCCCACTTTAATACCGGAGAAACACGTGCTGGCTTCAGTTAGAATGGCCTATAATGCTTTTTATATAAGGGGAGATGCGGTAGGCGATGTTTTGCTTTACGGACTTGGAGCCGGGCAGCTCCCTACAGGAAGCGCCGTGGTAAGCGACATCATTGATATCGCCAGAAATATCCTTACTGGCGGAAGCGGCCGCGTTCCTCCTCTTTCCTATCAATTAAGCAACCTTGTCAGGCTTCCCATTAAACCTATGGAAGAAATTACGTGCCGTTATTATTTTCGTTTTTCCGTGCTTGACCGCCCGGGGGTATTGTCCAAAATAGCTGGTATCCTGGGTGAGAACAATATAAGTATCGCTTCAGTAATTCAAAAAGGGCGCGAAGAAGGCGGGCCTGTGCCTATCGTAATGCTAACCCATGAGGCCAAGGAGGCATCAGTTCGCCAGGCTTTAAAAGAAATAGATCAGCTTGACGTGGTTACTGCGCCCACCAAGCTTTTGCGTATTGAAAAACCCTAAGTGTTGTTAGGAGCAACTTATGAAGATAGAGACTTACCGCGGGGCACCGTTTGTGGATAGGGAAGAGGAGATAGAGTTTTTTGTGGACTGGTTCAGTGAAGTGCCGCAGAGGATACTCTGGGTATATGGCCCAAAGTCAAGTGGTAAGACCACGGTGATTGAGTATGTGGTGGAGAAGAGGCTGCTCGGTGAGGGTAATTGGTGGGAGGAGGGCAAATTCTGGGTGAAGTATATCAATTTGCGTCGGAAGCTTATTTCCAGCTACAAGACTTTTTTGCACGCATTTATAGTGCCAGAAGACGTATATAAAGAGACGGTAGAGAACAATAAGAGTTTTAGTTTGAGGGTATTTCCCATTGAGAGGAAGAATCTAAAGGAGATAGAGGCCAGGGAGAAGGATTTATTTGAAGTTTTAATGGAGAAGATAGAAGAAGAGAGCAGGCACAGGAGGGCTATTTTAATAATAGATGAGATACAGAAGTTGCAGGACCTTTACATAAACAGTGAGAGGGAATTGTTAAAGGAGTTTTTGAATTTTTGTGTAAGTTTGACGAAAGAGAAGCACTTATGCCATGTAGTGATACTCACATCAAACACGGTGTTTAGGTAGTATTTCAGTAATTGTGTCCGAA
>NZ_LSFI01000039.1 GCF_001642325.1 Thermodesulfatator autotrophicus
CTGCGGACACAGTTGACGAAACACTATGAAAGATAATCGGCTAGCTATTAGAAATAATTAAGATTTTTTTTCAAATGATATAGTTTCAAAAGATATAGTCCAAGAATAAGCTTTATTGATTTTTTGATAAAAATTCTTGATTGAAAAATTGTTTTAATTTATAATAGTTAAAAATTAGAAATTAAGGAGGTTTTTATGGAAAGAAGAGAATTTTTAAAAGCAACCCTTGGCGGTGTAGCTTTACTATCTGTACTTTCACAAATAGATACCGTTCAAGCCAAAGAAGAGAAGCTTCTTCGTTTAAAAAATCGCGAAAATCCTTCTATGCTTGAAAAAAAGCACGTTCCAGCCATTGTTGCTCCCAAACAGGTAAAAGCTGGTAAATGGTTTGAAGTAGAAGTGAAAGTAGGCTACATGGTAACTCATCCTTCCAAGCCCAACCACTGGATAACTAAAATCTGTCTTCTTTGTGATGGCAAAAAAATCGCTGAAACCGTTTATCCGGTTGGTGGAGTAGCTTCTTCTTCCGCCAAATTTGTCATTCGGCTAGAAAAAAGCGCTACTTTAGAAGCAATTGAAAACTGCAATCTACACGGCACCTGGATTGGTGACCCTGTGAAGGTAGAAGTAATCTAATTGCTGTGAAAAGACTTTTACAAAATTCATGCCCCTGCAAGGCGCTAGCAAAGGATTCCTTCGTCTCTCAGAGATCGCTTCGGCGAGATTGCTTCGGGGCTTCGCCCCTCGCAATGACACCCATTTTGTCACTGCAAGGAGTTTATTCCCTATTGTCACTGTGAGGAGCCAGAGGCGACGAAGCAGTCTCGGAGACAGGCAAAGCGGTTAAGGGCAGGTAAACAGTAATTAAATTTTTTGTAAAGGTCTTAAGAAACAGAAAAGCCGGGCTAGTGGCCCGGCTTTTTTATATTTAGGCTACTTTGGCCTCTGGTATTTCCTCAGGGAAGTGTTTCCTGAAGTCAAGAGCACCTTTGGTTTCGTCGTAATCTACCAGGATATGGTCGCCTTCCTGGAAAGTACCTTCAAGGATTTTAACCGCTAGAGGATCTTCCACATAACGCTGGATAGCCCGTTTAAGTGGCCGCGCGCCATAAGTAGGATCATATCCCACCTCTGCCAGCCACTCTTTAGCCCTATCAGTAAGCTCAATAGTAATGTGTTTTTCTTCAAGGCGCTGCTGCAAGTAGCGAACCTGTATATCCACAATCTTTTTCAGGTGCTCTTTTGTGAGCTTGTTAAAGATGATAATTTCGTCAATACGGTTCAAGAACTCAGGCCTGAAGTGCGCTCTCACCGCATCCATCACCAGGCGTTCGGCGTCTTTCCTGTCCTCAAGCTCCATTACATAGTGAGAACCAATGTTAGAAGTCATGATAATTATGGTGTTCTGAAAGTTCACCGTGCGGCCTTTGCTGTCAGTAAGACGGCCGTCATCTAAAATCTGGAGCAAGATGTTAAACACATCAGGGTGCGCCTTTTCTATTTCGTCAAAAAGTATTACCGAATAAGGCCTGCGGCGCACCGCCTCTGTAAGCTGGCCACCTTCTTCGTAGCCTACATAGCCGGGAGGCGCACCAATTAGCTTTGATACCGCGTGTTTTTCCATGTATTCAGACATGTCAAAGCGAATCAGGGCCTGTTCCGTATCAAACATGAACTCCGCAAGTGCCTTGGCAAGCTCGGTTTTACCGACACCGGTAGGCCCGAGGAACATGAAAGAACCAATGGGGCGATTCGGGTCTTTTAACCCTGCCCTTGCCCGGCGCACGGCGTTGGCAATGGCTTTGATGGCGTGGTCCTGGCCAACCACCCGCTGAGCCAGGCGCTCTTCCATCTTGAGGAGCTTTTCACGCTCGCTTTCAAGAAGTCTCGTAACAGGAATACCCGTCCACTTGGCCACTACCTCGGCAATGTCTTCGGCAGTAACTTCTTCTTTCAGGAAGCTTTTGCCTTCTTTCTGGAGTTCTTCAAGCTTCTTGTTCCATTCTTCAAGCTCTTTTTCAAGCTGAGGGATACGGCCGTAAATTATCTCAGCAACCTTGTTTAAATCACCCTGGCGTTCAGCCTGCTGGGCTTCAATGCGAAGCTGGTCAATTTTTTCCTTAATGGCCCTGATTTTCTGGATAATTTCTTTCTCTTTCTGCCACTGGGCCTTCATCTCTTCAAGCTTCTGGCGAAGCTCCTCAAGCTGCTTTTCAATCTTTTCGCGGCGTTCAACAGCCCGTGGGTCAGTCTCCCGCTCAAGGGCCATGCGTTCAATCTCAAGCTGCTTGATCTTGCGCTCAATCTCGTCAATTTCTGTGGGCATTGATTCAATTTCTATACGGAGTTTGGCTGCCGCTTCGTCTATAAGGTCTATGGCCTTATCAGGGAGATAGCGGTCGGTAATGTAGCGGGCAGAGAGCTGAACTGCTGCCACAATAGCGCTGTCAGTAATACGCACCCCGTGGTGCACTTCAAACTTCTCTTTAAGCCCGCGCAGAATAGCAATGGCCTCTTCCACTGAAGGCTCTTCCACGTAAACCGGCTGGAAACGGCGCTCAAGGGCCGGGTCTTTTTCAATGTACTTGCGGTATTCGTCAATGGTGGTGGCACCGATGCAGTGTAGCTCACCGCGAGCAAGGGCCGGTTTAAGCATATTGGCCGCGTCCATAGCACCTTCCGCCGCTCCGGCACCAACAATGGTGTGAATTTCGTCAATAAAAAGGATTATCTCCCCTTCACTTTCGGTGACTTCTTTTAAAACAGCCTTAAGCCTTTCTTCAAATTCACCACGGTATTTGGCTCCGGCCAGAAGCGCGCCTACATCAAGCTGAATAATGCGCTTGTTTTTGAGGGGCTCTGGCACATCGCCTGAGACGATGCGCTGGGCAAGGCCTTCTACAATGGCCGTTTTACCAACACCAGGCTCACCAACAAGCACCGGGTTGTTTTTGGTGCGGCGAGAAAGGATCTGAATTACCCGTCGGATTTCTTCATCACGTCCAATAACAGGGTCAAGTTTTCCGGCCTTGGCCAGAGCCGTTAAGTCACGGCCGAATTTTTCAAGGGCCTGGTACTTGTCTTCAGGGTTCTGGTCAGTAACCCGCTGGCCTTTGCGAATCTGGTTAATGACCTCCATTAAATTTTCTTTGGTAATACCCCGATTTTTTAGAATCTGAGCTGAAGGGGTATTGCTTTCAAGGATGGCCAGCAGGAGATGCTCAGTAGAGACATAATCGTCCCGCATCTCTGCGGCAATACGCATGGCGCGCTCAAGCACCTGCTTAAGATTGGGCGAAAGATAGACCTGAAAACCCGTGCCTGAAACAGAGGGAATCTTGTCAAGCACTTCGTCCACATCTGAAGAGATTAGCTTGTTATTAATGCCCAGGCGATCAAGGATCATGGGCACAAGCCCGCCTTCTTGTTCTACCAGGGCTTTGAGTAAATGCTCCACTTCCATATTTTGATGGCCGCGGGTCTCCGCCAGCCTTTGGGCTTCCTGAATGGCATCCTGTGATTTAAAGGTGAACTTTTCCAGTCTCATATGTGTTTACCTCCTGTTTTTTGCAAAATTTTTTAAATCCCTTTCGTTTTGGGAAGGTAAGAATGAGTTATAAGCATGTCAAGGAAAGGAAATTTTTTCCTGGTGGGAAAAATTTTCCGGGAAAATTTTATTAAAGCGAGCATCTTCATATTATCAAAATATCGCGCGAGGCGGCGTAGCCGCCGTGGCGATCTCAGCCCCTTGGGTATCACTCGGGAAGAGATTGCTTCGCCACTTCGTGGCTCGCAATGGCTCCCCTACTTGTCACTGCGAGCGAAGCGAAGCAGTCTAAAGAACGGCATTTTCTTCACCATATCATTCTGGCACACCTATTGCATAATGTGCAGACGAAGGAGGTGAACATGAAGATAAACTCCTTAACAATGGCTTCAAATGGAAATGTTAGCCATCTATCTCAGAATCAAGGGCTGGTAGCAGAAAATTTTTTAGCCCTTTTTTTAATGCTTCTTGGGCAAGGTGAAAACACCTTTAGTTTATCAGAAGAAATTAACAAACCAATAAGCCCTGAAGAAGAAAAAACCTGTCAAGGAGGATTTTTAGCTTTAAAAGAAAGAGATTTAACAGATACTAATAATCCAAAAGAAATCCTAAAAAATTTGAACCTAAAAAATTTAAAAATAAAAACAGAAGATAGTTCAGAAGAATCTCCTGAAAATATTATAGCTTTTTTTGAAAACATTTTAAAAGAAATAAACTATTATTTTGAAAATTTATTATCTCAAGAAGCAGAGGGAACAATAAAAATCATTGAAAATACTATCAAAGACTTAAAAAGTGATTTTAAAAATCTAATAAACTTTTTAAAAGAAAATACTTTAACAGATAGAAACAAAGAAGTTTTTCAATTAAACGATAAAGAGAGAAACAATAACAAACTAGAACAAATACTAACTCATATCAAAAATAACCTAGAATCACTAGAAAAAAATATTTCAGGGAAAGAATTCTCAGAACAGGAAATAATTTCAGCTAAAAAACTTTTTAAAAAGATAGAAAATAGCATTGAAAATATATGGCACAAAAGCAACAATTTTCAGAAAACCAATAATATAGAGCCAGAAAAATTGGCCAACAACATCCAAGCAGAAAACTTAAAACTTGATGAAAACATTAACAAAAATAAGAAAAAACAAATTCAAACAGCTCAAAATATATATCACAAAGAAAAAATTTCCAGGGAAAAAGATCCAGCAGGCAATATTCAGAAAGAATTCAAAAAAGAAACATTAAAAAACAATGATAGCTTAATAGAAAACAAACTATTAAAAGAAAAAAATTCTATTAAAGAAAATAAAGAGTTTAGAGCTATAGAGAACTCACAAAACATTCAAAACACTAAAGACACATTAAATAGTCATGCCGAAAAAAAAGAACACTTAATAACCAATTTAAAAGTAACAACTAATACAGAAATAGAAACAGCAAAAAATATAACAGTCAAAGAAAATCACCATACAGCTCAAAGTTTCAAAGTAGAAGAAGTTCCAAATTTTGTAAAAGAGCTAGTGCTAAAAATATATCCACAGGGGAAGCATGAAGCCAAAATAAAACTTGATCCACCTGAATTAGGAGAAATTCATGTTACGGTTTCTATAGATAAAGGAGAGGTTAAACTTCTTCTTACTGTAGGTCATACAAAAGCAGCTGAAGCTTTACAACAGCACTTACACCAATTGGGCACTTCTTTAGAAAATCTAGGACTACAATTTAGTGGAGCAGAAATAAATTTAGCTCAACAACAATCAAACGAAAATCACCAGGAAACTGGCTATAACCTTAATTTTTCTGGAAGAGAAAAACACCATAAGGAAGAAGGAGAAAATTATAAAAAAAGAGATCATCAAGGATTAATAAATATAGTCGTATAGGAGAAAAAATATGATAAACAATACAGAAACTACTACAAAACTTTTTACAGAACTTGACAGCTCACCAAAAACTAGCACACCTAAAAAAGTTCTTGACCGTGATGATTTTATGCTTCTTTTTATCAAACAACTGGAATATCAAGACCCACTAAAACCTCTGGACAATAACGAAATGGCTACCCAATTAGCTTTATTTAATCAGCTTGATCAACTATATGCCTTAAATGAAAAATTATCTCAAATAGCAGATATTGCTAAAGGAAATACTCTCCAGACTATTGCTAATCTTATTGGCAAAAAAGCCTTAGTAAAAACCCAGAGCTTGCGGGTTGAAGATGGCAAATTTTTAGGTGGAGAAATTATTGCAGAGGAAGCTACAGACAATCTTCAAGCCAAAATATACGACTCCCAGGGTAATCTCGTAAACACTATTGACCTCGGGCCTCTTTCTGCAGGAGAACATCCACTTGACTGGGACGGCAAAGACAAAGACGGCCACCAGGTACCTGATGGCAACTATCACCTGGTTCTTGATCCCAAAAACCCTGAAGATCTTGATAACATAACAGTTAAAGCTGTAGGCCGTCTCACAGGGGCCTTATTTGAAGATGGAGAATACAAACTCCTTTTTAACGGACAAAGTACTATCTCTCTCAGTGATCTTGAAAAAATCTTGGCGGAGGTAGAGTAATGGGGCTTTTCGGAAGTATTTACGTGGGAAAAAGCGGAGTCTCCACTATGAGTCACGGTATTGGAGTTACGGCAGACAACCTGGCTAACCTTGAAAGCACAGGCTTTAGAGCTAACAGGGCTTTGTTTGAAGACATGTTCGGAAATGTCAACACCCAGGCACCACCCTATAACGAAAAGGGCCTGGGGAGCCGTGTTAAAGACATAGAAGTGCTTTACCACGAAGGCCCTATTAAACAGACAGAAAGTCCTTCAGACCTGGCCATCTCTGGCAAGGGTTTTTTTGTGGTCTCAGACGGAAAAGAACTTTTTTACACCCGTGACGGACAGTTTATTCCCAGAAAGCTTGAAAACGGAAATTTGCGTTTGAGCCTTCCCACCGGCTATGACCTCCTGGGCTGGAATATTCCCCAGGGCGTTGACCCTGAGAGTGTTACTGAAGGAGTACTAACCCCTATAGAAATTCCAAGCTACTTGGATGGCCAGTCAAGTAGCAAGATAGTCCTTCAGATGAATTTTGACACCAGCAAGCCCTCGGAAGAGACTGAAAGCAGCCTCTTTGATAATTGGGATGCTAATAATGACCCCCCTTTAAGCGAAGAAAATTATGACTTTAAAACCCAGCTCCCTGTTTATGACAGCCTGGGAAACCTGCATAACCTTAGCCTTTATGTTGACACCACCACAGAACCAAGGGTTTTTGAATTTTTAGTGGCTATGGACCCATCTCAAGACCCCCGGGGCCAGGGCCAATACGCTGGGGCCTTGTTTACGGGAAAAATCCGTTTTGGCAGCTTAGGAGAGCTAGAAGGCCTTGAAGACCTGGAGTTAATTACTGATGTCAACGGGACCCGCACCCCTTTAAACAATTTTTCCGAAGAAGGTTTTCCGTTGTTTACCGTAAACTTTGGCTCGCAAAGCCAGGAGATAGCCCTTGATTTTGGTGTAAAATTTAATTCCCAGACCAACTCCTGGGAGCGTCTTGACGACCACGCCAGCACCGCCTTTGCTTCTCCTTATGCGGTGCTCAATCAAAATATAGATGGCTATCCTCCCGGCTTTTTTAAAAACCTGGCTGTCTCAGAAAAAGGCATTGTTCAGGTTACTTATACCAATAACCAGGAATTTTCAGTAGCCCGGGTTCCCATAGCCCTTTTTGGTAGTCCGGATGAGCTTGAACGAGCGGGAGGTAATCTTTTTAAAGCTATTGGCGGAGCAGAACCAGAGATTTTTCCCCCTGGAAAAGACAGTCCCGGAGCAATTTTTGGAGGTGCTCTTGAAGGCTCAAATGTAGATGTTGCCAATGAAATGGTCCGCCTTATTACACTTCAGCGGGCATTTCAAAGCAATGCCCGCATTATAACCACGGCTGACCAGATGCTAGAGGACTTTTTAAGGCAGGTTTAACGAATTTAATGGCCAATAAAGAATGAGACGAAAAATTTAATATAAACAGGAGGTAAACTATGGGTTTAACAGATGCCCTTTTTGCTGGAACAAGCGGTTTAAGAAGCCTTGGCCACGGTATGAGTGTAGTGGGTGACAACGTGGCTAATTTAAACACCTCAGCCTTTAAAGGAGCCCGTATAACTTTTTCAGACGTAATGGCCCAGCGTATCAATACCTCTTCAGGCTCTGGCCAGATGGGCCGTGGCGCCTCTATAAACGCCCTTTACCCTACGATGCAGCAGGGGTCTTTTGAAAGCACGGCAAGCCCCACTGATCTTGCCATTGCTGGAAACGGCTTTTTCATCCTTAAAGAGCCTGGCTCAAGTGGTAATACCTTTTACACCCGCGATGGCCAGTTTTTGGTGGAAAAACAGGGCTACCTGGTAAACCCTGCGGGCTTAAGAGTCCAGGGCTGGCAGATAGACGAAGTCTCAGGAGATATTACCGGAGCCCTAACAGATATCCAAATTCAGCGAAGCTCCCCTCCAGTAGCCACCCAAAAAATAGATATAATAACCAATCTTGATGCCCGCGAAGAACTGGATAATGTTCAAACTCTTTCCATCAGCGGAGATATTCAGGATAATACTCCGACTACCGTTCAGAATATATCTGTAGGAGATATAAACGGAAACTTGTTAACTTTTGATGTACAGTTAGAGTATAATTCCACCAATGAACAATGGTTATACACTATAGATTTTCACGACGCCAATTTTGTTGATATCTCAGGGGCTACCCCTAAAGACAAGCCATCAGTGGTAATTGAGAATCCAATTACTAAAGAAAAGATAGAAATAAACTGGTCAGGGGTAGAAACAGGAGCTGCTTCTTCAAGTCTTACAATCTCTAACGAAAAATATAAAGGATTGATTAGTTTAAGTCCTGTCACTCTTCAGGAAAACCAGTGGAGCTACTTTGACATTACAGATGTAGATGGAAACGGAAATGATCTCAGGGTCTATTTCTGGTTTGACGCCACCAACCAGACTTGGGATTATTACGCCTATAAGAACCCTTCAGGGACTGACCCCAGCAACGAAACTGGCGTTTTGCTATCTTTTGCTGAAGATCTTCCTGATAATGAAGCTTCAAAGATAATAAACTTTTATTTTGATAATAACGCCACCCAGCGCATAACCGTAGATTGGCGCAATGTAGGCCACTCAACTACCGGCTCAACTGGAGATATCTCTAGCTCTGCCACAGCCTATGATACTCCGCTTAGAATCCAAAATCTATATGACAAATGGAACGCCAGAAACGAAAGCCCTCTTTCCAGCACTGACTATGTATATCGCACCACTCTTTCAATCTATGACGCCCTGGGAACACCTCATGAAGTAACTATTTACTACGACCGCACCACCAAGGATAATGTTTACGAATTTCTGGTAACCTGTGATCCAAACGAAGACCAGCGAGACTTTGTAATTGATGACCAGTTACCCTTTTCCTCTATCAAAAAAGGGGTATTAATGTACGGACGCATTGAATTTGACACCCAGGGAAACATCAAAAACGATGGATTTTACGAGGTATATAGAGTTGATCCCAATACCGGAAATCTTGTACAGATGTTTAACAACAAGGGAGAGATGGTAAACCCTATTGACGGAGGAGATACCTTAGGCCCTCACGGCTATCCCTTGTTACTGGCAGACTTCTTGGGTATTAACCTTAACGAAGATTACAACACCTTTGCGGATAACCAGGAAAACAGTAAAAACCTTCAGGCTATTGAATTAAACTTTGGCTACTACTTTAAAGATGGCGCCTGGCGCCCAGAGTCAGTAAGAAGCACCCAGTACGCTACCAGCCATTCAACTATATATTACGACCAGGACGGCTATGGCCCAGGCTACCTTGAATCTATCTCTGTTGACACTGAAGGTGTTCTTACCGGACATTACTCAAACGGCCGGGTTATACCCCTCTGGATGGTAGGGCTTGCCAACTTTAACGCCCCAGAGATGCTTGATAAGGCCGGAGGGAACCTTTTCCGTGAAACAACCCACTCAGGCCCTCCGGTTACAGGGAAGCCTGGCACAAACGGCCTTGGCTCTATTGCCCCCAATAGCCTTGAGCAGTCAAACGTTGACCTGGGCGAACAATTCGTAAAAATGATTACCATTCAGCGCGGTTTTCAGGCTGACGCCCGCACCATCACCGTGACGGACGCTATGCTTGAAGAACTCATTAATCTCAAGCGCTAACATTAAGCGCTGGCTCTGGCGGGCCATCTGGCCCGCTTTCTCATTTTTGTGAGCTGTGATTATGAACTTTTTCTTAACACGTCATTGCGAACTCCGTAAGGGAAGAGACTGCTCCGTCGTCTCTGGCTCCTCGCAGTGACAAAAGAAAAAAGCTCTTCGCAGTGACAAAGTGGGAGTGCTTCTCGTGGTAACAATAGTAAGATGTCATTGCGGATCCTTTCTCTTACCCGCCATTGCGAGCTATTCACCACCCCGTCATTGCGAGCCATGAAGTGGCGAAGCAATCTCTTAACTCACCTAATGGCTATAAAAACTACTATTTGCAATTTCCCAGAAGGTTTCATTTTTGTAACCAGTTCTTGTCTAAAAGCAGTTGCCGAAATCAAAACTTCAGTGTTAAATAGCGGAAAAACTCACGCCCTGTGAATAGGGTGGCTGGGTGTCCGTGTGTGCGGATTAGCCGCTTAAGCAGGGCGGAGGAAAAACCCAAAAGGAGGTATTTTTATGTCCCGTCTTACCATGAAGCAACTTTTAGAAGCCGGTGTCCACTTTGGGCACCAAACCCGCCGCTGGAACCCGAAGATGAAGCCCTTTATCTTCGGGGAACGAAACGGCATTCACATCATTGACCTTCAACAAACCGTTAAACTTTTTGACGTAGCTTACGATTTCCTGGTGGATACCGTGGCTAACGGCGGCAAAGTCCTTTTTGTAGGCACTAAAAGGCAAGCTCAGGATACCATCAAAGAAGAGGCTGAACGCTGCGGTATGTTTTATGTAAATCACCGCTGGCTGGGAGGCACCCTTACCAACTTCCGCACCATTCGCCGAAGCATTGAAAAGCTTAAGCAACTTGAAGAATGGTTTGAAGACGGCACTATTGAACGCTTTCCCAAAAAAGAGCGCTTAAAGCTTGAAAGGCTAAAACAAAAGCTTGAAAGAAACCTTGGTGGTATCAAGGATATGGAAGACCTTCCCCAGGCCATCTACATAGTTGATCCCAAAAAAGAACACATTGCCGTGCTTGAGGCGAGAAAACTAGGCATTCCCATTGTGGCCATTGTGGACACTAATTGTGACCCAGACCTTATTGACTATATCATCCCTGGAAATGACGATGCCATTCGCGCCATAAAGCTTATTACTAGCCGGCTGGCAGATGCCTGCCTGGAAGGGAAATCCCTCTGGGAAGAAAAGCTTCAGGCTGAAACCGATAAAGAAATTGAAGCTGAAATGCTTGAGGAGGCTGAAGCTGGCCCAGAAGAGGCCGAAAAGTTGGCCGAAGAAATAGTCAGTGAAGCCCTGGCTGAAGCAGAAGCAGAAACATCTACCCAGGAAGAAACCACTCAACAATAAAAACACACGAGAACATAAGAGGAGGCAAGATATGGCAGAAATAACCATGGATATGATCAAAAAACTTAGAGAAAAGACCGCCGCTGGTTTTATGGACTGCAAAAAGGCCTTAGAAGAGGCTGGTGGAGATATGGAAAAGGCCGTTGACCTTTTGCGCCAGAAGGGCCTGGCGGTAGCAGCCAAGCGTGCTGATAAGGCCACCAACGAAGGCGTAGTAGCCGCCTATATCCATGCCAACAAAAAACTTGGGGCCATGGTAGAGGTTAACTGCGAGACGGACTTTGTAGCCAGAACCGAAGAGTTCCAGCAGTTTGCCTATGACATCGCCATGCACATTGCCGCGGCTAACCCCATCTGTGTGGCCAGGGAAGACCTTCCTGAAGATGTCCTGAATCGCGAAAAAGAAATTTACGTCGCCCAGGCCAAAGAAAGCGGCAAACCTGAACATGTGATTGAAAAAATCGTCCAGGGTAAACTTGAGAAGTTTTACAAAGAAGTAGTGCTTTTAGAACAGCCTTTTGTAAAGAACCCTGACCTTACGGTTCAGGACCTTCTTAACGAAGTAATGTCTAAAACTGGTGAGCGTATTCAGATTAAGCGCTTTGCCAGGTTTCAGGTAGGAGAAGAATAATGGCTGAGGAGGTCCCGCGATATAGACGCGTCCTTCTTAAGCTTAGCGGTGAGGCCCTTATGGGGCCTGCCGCTTATGGTATTGACCCCTCCGTTTTAGCCACTATTGCCCAGGAAATAGCTTCTCTTCGTCGTCTTAAAGTTGAAACAGCTATCGTTATAGGTGGTGGAAATATTTTCCGCGGCCTGGCTGGTGTAGCCCAGGGGTTTGACCGTGTCCGGGCTGACCAGATGGGCATGCTGGCCACAGTGTTAAACGCTATTGCCCTGGGAGAAGCTTTACAAAAGCACGGTGTTCCCACTAAAGTGCTTTCTGCCTATGAAATTAGAGGGGTAGTAGAAGGGTTTGGGCGTGAAAAAGCCCTTTCTTATCTTGAAGGAGGCTACTTTCTGGTACTGGCTGCTGGTACAGGAAATCCCTTTTTCACTACAGATACCGCTGCAGTGTTAAGAGCCCTTGAGATTAAAGCCGAGGTAGTCTTTAAGGCCACCAAGGTTGACGGAGTTTACAATGCTGACCCAGTTAAAGATCCCTCAGCCAAGAAATATGACTTTTTAACTTACGAGGAAGTCCTTGAAAAAGACTTAAGAGTTATGGACTTAACCGCCATAACCCTTGCCCGAGACAATAATCTGCCTGTAATGGTTTTTAACATGCAAGAGCCAGGCAATATCCTTAAAGCCGTTTCAGGACAAAAAGTGGGAACTCTGGTGGGAGGTGGAGCATGATAAAGGACCTTTTAGAAGACGCCAAACGGCGTATGGCCAAATCTGTAGAGACTTTCAAAAATGAAATCGCCCGTATAAGAACCGGCCGGGCCTCCGTAGCCCTGCTTGACGGCATAAAAGTAGATTATTACGGCACCCAAATGCCCTTAAACCAGATGGCCACTATCAGCGTAGCTGACGCGCATCTCATTTTAATCCAGCCCTGGGATGTCTCAGCCATTGGAGCTATTGAAAAGGCCATTCAGCGGGCAGAGCTTGGCCTTAACCCGGTAAACGATGGCAAAGTCATCCGCATAGCCGTGCCTCCTCTCACGGAAGAACGGCGTAAAGAACTGGTTAAAATGGTCCGCAAGATTGCCGAAGAAGCCCGGGTGGCGGTGAGAAATATCAGGCGTGATATTATGGACGATCTTAAAGAACTCAAAAAAGAAGGGGAAATTTCTGAAGACGACTTTTACCGAGCCCAGGAGCAGGTGCAAAAAATAACCGATGAATACATTGGCAAAATAGAAAAGCTTCTGGAACAAAAAGAAAAAGATATAATGACTATTTAATGTTTGAAAGCCTTGATCCTAATAAGATACCAGCCCACGTGGCCATAATCATGGACGGCAACGGCCGCTGGGCCAAAGCCCGTCTTTTGCCCCGTATCATGGGCCACCGAGAGGGTATGAAGTCCGTGCGAGCGGTGGTGGAAGTGGCCCGCAAGGTGGGCATAAAAGTCCTTACCCTTTACGCCTTCTCCAAAGAAAACTGGCAACGCCCTAAAGAAGAAGTCTCCTTTTTGATGAACCTTCTGGCAGAATATCTGCAAAAAGAAGTTGACGAACTCCACGAAAAAGACATACAGATAAGGGCCATTGGCGAGATAGAACTCCTCCCCCGGCAGGTTTTAGAACTACTTGAAAAGGCCGTAAAGAAAACCAAGAAAAACCAAGGGCTCATTTTGAACCTGGCCTTAAGTTATGGCGGCCGGGCAGAGATTGCCAGAGCAGCAAGGCTTATTGCCGAGGCCTGCCTTAAAGGAGATCTCAAGCCTGACGAAATAAATGAAGACATGTTCAGCCGCTTTCTTTACACCGCTAACCTTCCGGACCCGGACCTCCTTATACGCACCAGTGGTGAAAAGCGTATCTCAAACTTTTTGCTCTACCAGTGTGCTTATACAGAGTTTTACTTCACCCCTACCCTCTGGCCTGATTTTCGGGAAAGAGAATTTATAGAAGCCCTTAAAGACTACCAGGCCCGGGAACGTCGTTTCGGAAAGATAAGTGAACAAGTCCATGAATAAGGCCCGTGTTCTTACCGCCATAGTGCTTCTCCCCCTTTTGGTTTTAGCTATTTTAAAGGCCCCTTTGTGGTTCATGGCTTTGCTGGCACTGGCAGCAGCCTTGGTTGGCTGGCACGAATATACCCAGATGGCAAGGCTTAGTTCACCTGTGATTGTGCTGGGTGGCCTGGCTTTAGCTGGAAGTTTTTTGTCCATATACTTTTTTCAAGCCCTGGCTCCCGGATTCTGGCTTGGATTTTTCCTGATTTCACTTTACTATCTGAAAAATTATCGCCAGCGAGAAGACCAGCAAAGCTTTCTCTTTTCTCTGGCAGGTTATGCTTATGTTTTTCTTGGGTTTTCCCATCTTTACCTGGTTTTAACTCTTACTCAGGGTCGGCTCTGGTTTCTCGTGCTCATAGCCACCATCTTCGGCACTGACACCGGAGCTTATTATACTGGTAGAACCATTGGCAAACACAAGCTCTCACCAATAATAAGCCCTAAAAAGACCTGGGAAGGTGCCTTTGGAGGAACGGCCCTTGGTATAACACTGGCCACCGGGCTAGGTTATGCGTTTGGGCTTGCCTCTTCAGGCTTTATCGTACCTCTTGCCTTTCTGGCTTCAGTGGTAGGGCAGATGGGAGACCTTATAGAATCTATCATTAAACGCGGCTTTGGCGTGAAGGACTCGGGAAGTCTTCTTCCCGGCCACGGCGGAATTTTAGACCGGGTTGACGCTTTAATCTTTGCAGCTCCGCTGTTTTACTGGTTAATTATCTGGTGTCATGGTTAAAAAAATAGCAGTTTTAGGTTCAACTGGCTCAATCGGAAGAAGCACCCTTGAGGTGATAGAGGCCTTCCCTGAACGTTTTCAGGTAGTAGCCTTAACTGCTGGCGAAAACATAGAACTTCTGGCCAAACAGGCGGAAAAGTTTAAGCCGCTCCAGGTGGCCTGTAAAAATGAATATCTGGCTGAAAAATTAAAACCCCTTTTGCCAGAGGGCATAAAGCTCCTTCACGGAAAAGAAGGCATTATGGCCTGCGCCAGGCACCCGGAGGTAGAAATAGTAGTCTCAGCGCTGGTAGGCTCGGCCGGGCTTTTACCCACCATGGCGGCAGTTGAGGCTGGAAAGACACTGGCCCTTGCCAACAAAGAGTCCCTGGTCATGGCTGGAAAGCTTCTTTTTAAAAAAGCTCAAGAAAGCGGTGCCAGGGTTATCCCGGTTGACAGCGAACATTCCGCCATCTTTCAGGCCTTACACGCTGGCCGACCTGAAGATGTAAACCAGATAATTCTTACAGCTTCTGGTGGGCCTTTTCGCGACACACCTAAAGAAGTTTTAAGCCAGGTAACTCCAGAACAGGCTTTAAAACACCCAAACTGGCAGATGGGCCCCAAAATCACCATTGACTCAGCCACCCTTATGAATAAAGGTCTGGAAGTCATAGAGGCCCATTTTCTTTTCAAGATTCCGCCAGAAAAGATAAAAGTGGTTATCCATCCTCAAAGTATTGTTCATTCTCTGGTGGAGTTCGTTGACGGCTCGGTTATTGCTCAGCTTGGCGTGCCGGACATGCGTGTACCTATTGCTTATGCCCTTTCTTACCCTGAGAGGCTTCCCCTCCCCTTTCCCAAGCTTGACTTAGTTAAGGCCTCACCCCTTACTTTTGAGGAGCCTGACCTTGAAAAATTTCCCTGCCTGGCCCTGGCTTACGAGGCTTTACGCCTCGGCGGAACGGCCCCGGCAGTGTTAAACGCCGCCAACGAAATAGCTGTTGAGGCCTTTTTAGAAGGAAGGCTCCGTTTTGACTTAATCCCTGTAGTAGTCCAAAAAACTCTTGAGCAAGCGCAAATAAAAGAGCCTTTTTCTATAGACGAAGTAATAAATGCCGATATATTTGCAAGAATCATAGCCCATCAAATAATTGACGAACTGGAGAAAAGCTAATGCATACTGCTTTAGCCGTTATCATAGTTTTAGGAGTTTTAATTTTCTTTCATGAACTTGGCCATTTTTTAATGGCCCGTTGGCGGGGAGTAAAAGTCCTTGTTTTTTCTTTGGGTTTCGGCCCAAAGATCTTTGCCTGGGTTAGAGGCGGTACGGAATATCGCCTCTCAGCTATTCCCTTGGGAGGGTATGTAAAACTATTAGGAGAAAGCCCCTCTGATGAACTTTCTCCTGAGGAAATAAAGTATTCTTTCTCCCATAAACCCTTGAAAGACCGGGCTTTAATTGTTCTGGCTGGTCCAGTAGCCAACTTTGTACTGGCCTGGATATTTTTTGTGTTGGTTTTCACTTTCCAGGGGAAACCGGTTTATATCCCTCAGGTAGGCCAGGTTCTTCCTGATAGCCCTGCGGCTCAAGCGGGCCTGCAACCTGGTGACATAATCATCGCTATTGATGGTAAACAAGTAAAAACCTGGGATGAACTTAACCAGCTGGTTAAAAAAGCAGCTGGGCGCCCAATAAAACTTACGGTTAAACGAGGAGAACAGGAAATAACCCTGCTAGTAAAACCAGAAATAAGAGAGGCCAAAAATATTTTTGGCGAGACAATAAAAACTCCCATGATAGGCATTGTCTCGGCAGGGAAGGCCATTTATCAAAAAGTAGCACCTCACAAGGCCTTTGTTGAGGGCCTGCTAATGGTAGTTGCCCTGATTAAACTTACCCTGGTTTCAATTGTGAAATTGATAGAAAGGGTTCTTCCTCTTTCAACCCTCGGAGGCCCCATCTTTATTGCTCAATTGGCAGGAGAACAGGCTCAGGCTGGGGTCTGGGCCCTTATGTCTTTCATGGCCATTCTTTCAGTAAACCTGGGAGTGCTGAATCTTTTACCTATTCCCATGCTTGATGGCGGGCATCTTTTTATGTATGTCATTGAAGCCGTCATTGGACGACCTATTCCAGATAAAGCCAAAGAAATGGCCATGCGCGTAGGCTTTGCCCTGTTAATACTCCTGATGATAGTGGTATTTTACAACGATATAATGCGCCTTCTGGGAAGGAACGGTTAATTTTTTATTCGGATAGATTTCAACTACTTTAGCTAACAATAGGATAGAGATTGCTTCGCCCTGACGGGACTCGCAATGATTTGTCATTGTGAGGAAACCAGGACAGGCGAAGCAGTCTTAGAGGTCCTCGCCTGGCACAGGAGAAGCAATATTAGGGTTCGCAATAACAGTCTGTAATAGCTATTTGCTATTTAGCGAGCAAAAGCCCGGAAATTTTAAGACATTTCCAAGAAACTCTTTGGCTGAAAGGGCAAGTTCCTGGGGAATACTATCCTCTATTCGTGGCATGATTAAAACGTGTTCTATTTCTCCTAAACGCTTTATATCTTCAAGGCTTTCTCGAGAAATTATATCATCTTCTGAAAAATAGAGATTATAAATAAGACCTGCTATATAAATTCCCCTTTGCTTTAAAGCATTAATGCTTAATAAAGTATGGTTTATGGTACCAAGCCTTGCCGCGGAAACCAGAAAAACTGGACACATAAGAAGAGAAATAAAGTCAAGAAAGGTTTCCTCGCGGGTTATGGGAACATATAGCCCGCCTGCCCCTTCTAAAAGTACCACTTCAAAACGCTTCTCAAGCTCTTCGGCGCACTTTTTTAGGTGTAAGATGTCAACTTTTTGATTTTCAAGGCGAGCAGCAAGCTCTGGAGCCGCAGGAAACTTAAAGATATAAGGTGAAGTAAGCTTCAAAAGCTCAGGCGGGTCAGCAGACATACCAGCAAGCTTTCTATGCAGGTTAAGGTCTTCTGGATAATCGGCTCCGGTCTGTACCGGCTTTTGTGTTATTACCTTTTTACCTAGCAGAGAAAATCCTTTGGCTAAAAGCGCGGTAGCGTAAGTTTTACCAATGCCAGTATCCGTTCCGGTAACAAAGAAAATCATAGCTCTTTCCTCCAGATCATGACGATCGGCTCAAAAGTTAACGGATAACCCGCTTTGGTGGCAAGGTTTCTGTATTTTCTTTCCCAGGAGCGATAGTCTTTAACTGACCAACTGGATTTTAAGTAACCAAGAGCCCCTGTCTTTTTAACATGGGCCAGGGCTTCTTTGGGAGACTCAAAAAATAAAGTCTCCTGCCATTCTTTTTGAACCAGAGGTATAAAAGAGGCTGGCTTTATAGAAAGCCACTCTTGAGAAGAAAGAATCCCAGGTGGCCTTTTGGTAGGAAAAAGCTCTTTCATAGTGGAAGGGCCAAAAGTACTAAAGGCCAGTAGCCCTCCCGGTTTAATGATTTTGGCCAGTTCAACAAGAGTCTTTTCTGGATTGGTAAACCACTGAAAGGTAGCATTTGAGACTACCAAGTCAAAATTCTCTTTTTTGAAGGGAAGACTTTCTGCATCCGCCTTTAGAAGAAAGAGTGGATATTTCTTAGCCAGATCAAGAAAATTATCACTAACCAGGTCAAGGGCAATCATAAAGTTTGGCTGGTATTTATCAAAAAAAGATACGGTAAAAAGGCCAGTTCCGATACCAATTTCAAGCACTTTTTCAAACTGTTCCCTCAGCGAAAAAAGAAGATTAACAAGCTCTTTGGCCATAAGGGCCTGGATACGGGCCTCCTGGTCATAAGTAGGCAGGGCCTTTTTAAAACGTTTGGCCAGAAGCTTCTTATTAAATGCCATGATGAGATAACAGTGACAAATAAAATTTTTAGGCAAATTTTGGCTATAAATTTAGGCTAGAATGTTATAATATCATTTTTATGAAAAAGAAACTCCCCATAGGTATCCAAAGTTTTGAAAAAATTCGTTCTGAAAATTTCTATTATGTTGATAAGACCCCTTTTGTAAAAAAACTTGTTGACGAAGGTGGAGGTTATTTCTTTCTCGGCCAAGGCGTTTTGGTAAGTCTCTTTTTCTTGACACCCTGCGTCAGGCCTTTTTAGCCAGGCGAGATCTTTTTCAGGGCCTGTATCTTGAAAATCACTGGGACTGGTCAGTCAGGTATCCGGTGATTTATATCTCGTTTGGTAGCGGAGTTCACCGTTCTCTTGAAGAATTACAAGAAACCGAAAGAGTAATCCTTAAAAAACATGAAGAAAAATACCAGGTCCACTCAAACTTTACTTTTATTAAAGACAGATTCATGGACCTTATAGAGAAAATTTATCAAAAATATGGCCAGAAAGTAGTTGTTCTCATAGACGAATACGATAAGCCCGTTCTTGATAATATTGAGAAAAAAGAAACAGCTATTGAAATGCGCGAAGAGTTGAAAAATTTTTACTCTGTCCTCAAAGATGCAGACCCTTATCTCAAGTTTGTCTTCATTACCGGCGTTACCAAGTTCAGTAAAGTTTCCCTCTTCTCCGGTCTCAATAATCTCAAAGACATCACTATCCACCCTGAATACGCCACCATTTGCGGCTACACTCAAGGAGAGTTTGAGAAAGTTTTTGCCGATCGTCTGGAAGGCCTTGATCTTGAAAAAGTGCGCCGCTGGTATAACGGCTACTCCTGGCTAGGGGAACCAGTTTATAACCCTTTTGATATTCTGTTGTTCCTTGATTTGCGTGAATTTCGGCCCTTCTGGTTTGAGACAGGCACCCCTACTTTTCTTATAAAACTTCTTCTTGAAAGAAACTTTTATCTCCCCTCCCTTGAAGACCTGGATGCTGGCGAAGAACTCCTTAATAGCTTTGACATTGATGAAATAGAACTTGAAACCCTGCTTTTTCAGACAGGCTACCTTACCATAAAGCACCAGGAAGAAATAGGAGACACCAGAATATATCATCTAAGCTATCCAAATTTAGAAGTAAAAAGCTCTCTTCACAAACGAATTCTGACAAAGATTTTGGGCTCAATATCTCGCAAAGACAAACACTTGATAAGCACATACAGGCTCTTAATAAAAGGAGATATAGAAAAACTGGCCCAGGTATTTAAAAGTTTTTTTGCCTCTATCCCGCACGACTGGTACAGAAAAACGGAACTTCATCATTATGAGGGGTTTTACGCCAGTGTGTTGTACGCGTACTTTGCTGCCCTGGGGCTTGAATTGAGGGTTGAAGAAGCCGTAAGTCACGGACGGATTGACCTAACTATAATCTTTGAAAATAAGTGTTATCTATTTGAGTTTAAAGTGGTTGAAATTGAACCCCAGGGGAAAGCTCTTGAACAACTTAAGGCCAGAAAATATTATGAAAAATATATAGGAAGATATCAGGAAGTTTATCTTATAGGTGTTGAGTTCAGTAAAAAAGAAAGAAACATCGTATGTTTTGAGTGGGAAAAAGTAAAGAGTTAAAACCGATATTTAATGTCAAAAAACTAGGTTAAACAAAACGAAGACAAAGTCTTTGCCCGGTAAAAAGGGAAATGCTCCCAGGGCTTCAGGGTAAAAGAAAGCCCCACATAATTCCAGAAGTTTTTCTGATTTCTCGCAGGGATAATGCGGTCTTTTTCTGTCACTAATATGCGGGCGTGTTTGGGCTTTCCTGAAAAGCTTTTTTCTTTTAGGACTTCAAGCTCTTCTATTATTTCGGTTAACGGGCGCCTCGGCCTATTTTTAATAAAAAAATTAAAGTCTTCCTCCCGCCAAAAAAGATTCCGATAAAAAGAAAGCAAGGCCTTTTCGCCGTCTTTTTTTAAGGCCAGCAGGGTAGCATCATAAATTTTAGGTGGAATCCCCCACTTTGAGTGCCGCAAAAAGCCTGTTCCTCCGCATAAAGTCAATTTGTTAAATTTCTCCTGGTAAGATAGGGCAAAAATTACCCCGGCAGACCAGGCTAGAACAATAGTTTCAGGGTATTCAGGGAAAGAAGGCAATTTATCTTCCCGATAATCATAGATAAAACACACATCAAAATGTTCTTTCTCCATCAAAGGTAAAAAAGGCCTTTCGTCAAGGCTCCAGCCCAAGAAGAAAATTAAAAGCCCCTCCCCTTTTCTTTTTATAAATCTAAATTTCATTGCGGAACTTTTATATCACGAGTTTTATGAGTTATAAGTTTATGAGTTATAAGTTTTGCTTCCATCCCAAGAAAGGTAAGGTATCTCCGAGACTGCTTCGCCTGTACCGAGCGAAGCGAAGGATCTCCTCGCAGTGACCAAATGAGCTTGTCATTGCGAGCGAAGCGAAGCAATCTCATGGGATTACTTAGTCGCACTTTGTGTTCCTCGT
>NZ_LSFI01000004.1 GCF_001642325.1 Thermodesulfatator autotrophicus
TTTTCGGACACAATTACTGAAATACTACCTGTTTATCCCTACCTTTTTAAGACTAAAAGTGCTATCTTTATAAAAAAAGAATAATTTTAAAGTTGGACTAATGGGGACTAATTATATTGTTCGTTTAAGTGATATTCTGGACCAGATTCAATCCTATCTTCCTGGGGCAGACACCAGGTTAGTAGAAAAGGCTTATGTTTTTGCGGCCAAGGCCCATGCCGGCCAGGTCAGGCGCTCTGGGGAACCTTATCTGGCTCATCCGCTTTCGGTAGCTTATATCCTGGCCCAGATGAAGCTTGATATTCCCACCATAGCGGCAGGACTTTTACACGATACTGTTGAAGACACAGACATCACCATTGAAGACATAAAGAAACACTTTGGCCCCACGGTGGCTGAGATAGTAGATGGGGTTACTAAAATTACCCATCTTTCAGTCCGCAGCAAGGTGCATAAGCAGGCGGAAAACTTCCGCAAAATGCTTCTGGCCATGGCCAAGGATTTACGGGTTATTCTGGTAAAGCTTGCTGACCGCCTGCATAATATGAAAACCCTTGAGTTCATGCCAGACCACAAGCGTCGGCGCATTGCCCAGGAAACCCTTGATATATATGCTCCTCTTGCCAGCCGCCTTGGTATAGATTGGCTCAAACAAGAATTAGAAGACTTGTCTTTCATGTATCTTTATCCTGAAGAATATAAAGCCCTTCGCGAAGAGGTAGAAAAGGTCGTAGCCGCCCGGCAGGACTTCATCGACGAGATAAAAAAGATAATTCAAGAAAAACTGGCAGAAGAAGGAATTGAGGGGAGGGTACTTGGCCGGCGTAAGCATTTATATAGCATCTTTCGTAAACTCCAGCGTAATAACCTGGCCATTGACCAGCTATATCTTATTTATGACATTATCGGTCTGCGCGTTATCGTAAAAAAAGTTAAAGAATGTTACGAGGTCTTGGGTATTATTCATTCTCTCTGGAAGCCCATTCCCGGCCGTTTTAAAGATTACATAAATCTCCCTAAGCCCAATATGTATCAATCCCTTCATACTACGGTTATTGGTCCAGGTGGACGGCAGATGGAAATCCAGATTCGTACAGAAGAGATGGACCGTATTGCTAACGAAGGTATTGCGGCTCACTTTCTCTACAAAGAGCAAAAAATCATAAACGCCGGGACAGGCAAACACAAGCAACTGGAATGGCTTGAACGTCTGGTAGAACTCCAAAAAGAGCTCAAAAACCCGCGTGATTTTATTGAATCTCTCCGAATGGACCTTTTTCCTGATGAAGTTTATGTGTTCACCCCTGATGGTGATATAAAAGTGCTTCCTGTAGGTTCAACTCCCATTGATTTTGCATATGCTATTCATACGGAAGTAGGCCATCATTGTGCTATGGCCAAAGTAAACGGCCGTCTGGTGCCCCTTGATTATGAACTTCAAACTGGCGATATCGTTGAGATTGTTACTACCAGCCAGCAAAAACCCAGCCGGGATTGGCTGAAGTTTGTCAAGACCAGCCGGGCCAAAAGCCGCATCAAACAGTGGCTTAAACAGGAGGAAAAACAGCGCATCTTTGCCGCTGGCAAAGAAATTCTTGACCGAGAATTTCGTAAAGCCAAGCTTACCTTTTCGTCTTTTATGGAAGATGAAATAGCTCAGGAAGTAGCCCAGAAACTTTCTTTTAAAACCGTTGAAGAACTGATAATTGCCGTAGGTTATGGCAAGGTAACACCTCAACAGGTAGTCAAAAAATATTTACACGAAAAACAAAAAGAAGAGGCCCCTCCGCCATCTGAAGAAGAACTTATAAAAATCAAGAAAAAACAAACTGTCTCAAAGGTTCCTGATTCCATTTCAGTTGACGGAAGCGGAGACATGCTTTTTCACCTGAGTAAGTGCTGTAAGCCGCTTCCTGGAGACGAAGTGGTAGGCTATATTACCCGCGGCCGTGGCATTACTGTCCACCGGGCAGATTGTCCTAACCTTGAAGGGCTTGACCCTGAACGCTTAATAGACATCAAATGGGATTCAAGTGATGGGGCTACTTATACCGCCAAGCTCTGGGTAATTACTCTTGACCGCAAAGGAATGCTGGCTTCAGTATCAAGTGCTATCAGTTCTCAGGAAGCCAATATTCTTGAAGCCAACTTGCGCACCACTAAAGACCAGCGGGCCCTATTTGACTTTGTGGTTGAGGTTTCAAACAGGGCCCATCTGGATAAAATTATGGCCGCTGTAAAGCAAATTGAAGGGGTTATCCGCGTAGAAAGGAAAACCGCCTAGCTGACAGCTTTTTGTACCTTACCGGACTTAATGCAACGGGTGCAGACTTTCATTCTTTTTACCTGGCCATTAGGAAGTTTCACCCGAATTCGCTGAATGTTGGGATACCACCAGCGGCCGGAACGCTTGGCCGAATGGCTTATCTGGTGTCCAGTATGAGGCCTTCTTCCGCAAACTTCACAAATTTTAGACATGGTAAACCCTCCTTATAAGAACTAGAAACCTTCAGTAACGGCCAATTTATACTCAAAACCCCAAGCCTTGACAAGCTTTTCTAAAAAACCTCAGCGGCCATAGCAGGCTGGTGGTCTTCGTCAAGGTTGGCAAAAGTAGAATATTGAGAAAGAAAGGCCAGACGCACCACGCCTGTGGGGCCGTTTCTTTGCTTGCCAATAATTATCTCAGCCACTCCTTTATCTAAGGTGTCTTTTTTATAAACCTCATCACGGTAGATAAAAAGAATAACATCGGCATCTTGCTCAATAGCTCCTGATTCACGAAGGTCTGAGAGCTGTGGCCTTTTATCGGGCCGTTCTTCCACACGCCTGTTTAGCTGTGAAAGCGCTACCACCGGAACATTCAATTCTTTGGCCATGGCCTTAAGTGAGCTTGAAATTTCAGAGATTTCCTGTTCACGGCGTTCGCGGCGTTCCTTACCGCGCATAAGCTGAAGGTAGTCTATAATGATAAGGCCAAGACCATGCTCTGCCATGAGACGCCTGGCCTTGGCTCTAAGCTCTAACACGCTGATGGCCGCGGTATCATCAATAAAAATTGGGGCTTTGGAAAGCCTGTTGGCGGCATAAGTAAGCCGTTGCCAGTCAGCATCAGTAAGTCTTCCCGTGCGCAGGGCCTGGGCATCAACCCGGGCATCGGCGCAAAGCATGCGCATAGCAAGCTGTTCTTTTGACATTTCAAGAGAAAAAATGGCTACTGGTATGCTGTTTTCCACCGCGGCGTGATGGGCGATGTTTAAAGCGAAAGATGTTTTTCCCATACTGGGGCGGCCTGCTACTATTATGAGGTCGGAATTTTGTAACCCTGCGGTCAGGCGGTCAAACTCGTAAAAACCCGTGGGGACACCTGTTACTTCTTCACGGCGCTGATGGAGTTGTTCAATCTGGAGAACAGCGTCTTTGATAACTTCTTTAATGGGGAAGAAACTACGTTTATTCCCCTGAGCTCTGATTTCAAAGATGGCTCGCTCTGCCTCTTCCAGGAGGTCATCTACCGGGTCTGTGCCTTCGTAACAACGGGTGACGATTTCGGTGCTGGCCATGATAAGCCGCCGCAAGATAGATTTTTCACGGACGATGTTGGCGTAATAAACAACGTTTGCCGCGGTAGGTACAAGCTCAGCCAGCTCCGCCAGGTAAGCGGCCCCTCCTACCTGTTCAAGCAAGTCTCTTTCTTTAAGAGCAGCGTGTACAGTGACTAAATCAATAGGTTCGTTGCGATTAAAAAGTTCAAGCATAGTGCGATAAATGGCCCCATGGGCAGCCCGATAAAAATCTCCAGGACTTAGGAATTCAACCACTTTAAGAAGGGCATGGTTATCTAAAAAAATGCTTCCTAAAACGCATTTTTCTGCTTCTAAGTCTTGAGGTGGAACTCTATCAAATAATTGTTCTCTTTTTCTAGCTCGGGGCATGAACTGACCTTCCTCAATTTGATGATGATAAAAGTTTACCTGACCTATCTGATAAGAAAAGATCAAATTGAATTTTCGACAATGGTTGTCAGTTCGACATTTTTTACGAAAAAATTTTTCTTGAATTAAATTGAGCGAAAAAAGCAAAAATTTTGCGAAGTAAAAATAAAGAGCCCGCTTCTTAAATGAAGCGGGCTCTTTTGGACTTATATAAGTGATTATCAAATTTTAAAGCTTTCTACCAGTGAATTCTGTCCCTATCTCTATCCCTGTCCTGATCTCTGTCTAAAAGACTATCCTTGTCCATGTCCCTATCACGAAGATGTAAGCGATCTTGAGTGTAGTCACAATCCTGTAGTTTCTGTTGAATACGATCCCTATCACAATCTCCTCTTCCCCCCTTGCCTTTGCCAGCAAAAACAGGTGGGACTAAAAACAACCCCAAAGCAAACGTCGCTGCCAATCCTTTTTTAAGCAAATCTTTCATGGCTAACCTCCTTATTGGGATTTACCATTTTTAGAAGCAAAGAATGTGCCATAAATAAAATTTGCCTGTCCCTGTTTTTCACTATAAATTTCTTTTCATGCGAGTTGGTTTTGGTTTTGATGTTCATCGTTTTGCTCCTGAACGAAAACTGATTCTCTGTGGGGTAGAGATACCTTACCATCTTGGACTTCTTGGACATTCTGACGCTGATGTAGCTACCCACGCTTTAATAGACGCCCTTTTAGGAGCGGCTGGCCTGGGAGATATCGGTGAGCACTTCCCTGATAGTGATGAAAAATATCGCGGCGTTTCTAGCCTTATTCTTCTTGAAGAAGTAATCAAAATGCTTTCTCAAAATGGCTTTAAATTTGTAAACGCTGACCTTACTATTGTGGCAGAAAAACCCAAGATTAGTCCGTATCGTACGGCCATGAAAGAAAAACTTGCCCAGGTTATTGGTTGTCCGTTAGCAGCTATTAATATAAAAGGAAAAACCACCGAAAAGTTGGGGTTTACCGGCCGCGGTGAAGGTATAGCTGCCTACGCAGTGGCCCTTATCACCCATGCTTGATCAGGAGTTAATTCAAAAGGCCCCTACGGAACCGGGAGTCTATTTATTCAAAACTTCTAAGGGCGAAGTGCTCTATGTAGGAAAGGCCAAAAACCTGAGGAAACGGCTACAGAGTTACTTACGATCTAGCGAGTCTTATAAAACCCGTGTTCTCCTGGCCAAAACCGAAGAGCTAGAGACCATTGTTACCCGCAGCGAAAAAGAAGCTTTGGTGCTTGAGGCCAATCTCATCAAAAAATATCGGCCACGTTATAACGTTATCTTGCGCGATGATAAAGCTTATCCTTTACTTCGCCTGTCCCTTAAAGATAAGTTCCCGCGGCTTAGCGTGGTAAGAAGGCGGCGTAAAGATAATGCCCTTTACTTTGGGCCTTACCCTTCGGCTGGTGCTGTGAGGCAGACTCTTAAGTTTCTTTCGCGCTTTTTCCCTTTAAGGCGTTGTTCAAACGCTGAATTTAACCGTCGGGAACGGCCATGTCTTTATTATCAGATTGGTCGCTGTAAAGCTCCATGTGTAGGGCTAATTTCTCCTGAAGACTATCAAAAAATAGTAGAAGGGGCAGTTGCTTTTTTGAAAGGCCGGGCTAATGAACTTTTGAAAACTCTTTATCAGGAGATGGAGAAAGCCGCGGAAAACCTTGAATTTGAAAAAGCCGCGGTTTTACGAGACCGTATTTTGGCTATTGAACGCACACTGGAAGCCCAGGCCGTAAATCTTCCCAGGGATGAAGACCTTGATGTTTTTACCCTGGCTTCTCAGGGAGACAAAATATCTGGCGCTGTTCTTTTTATTCGCTCAGGGGTATTGCTTGGGAAAAAAACTTTTAACTTGAGTCGTCTTAATACTGAAAAGGAAGAACTTTATGCCTCTTTGATTCAACAATTTTATGATGAAGGCAAGTATATCCCCCACGAGATCTTACTTCCCTGTGAGCCAGCTGATAGGGAGCTTATTGAAGAATGGTTAACGGAGCTTGCTGAGCACAAAGTTATCATAAAGGTGCCTAAACGAGGTCCTAAAAAAGAGCTTCTAGAAATGGCTGGGAAAAATGCCAGAGAAGCCCTGGCCGCTCGCCTGGCAGGGGAGCGGCCCTATGAAGAGCTTGCGGAAAAGCTTGCCCTTGCCTTGCGTCTTAAAAAAGCTCCCTTACGGGTAGAAGGGGTGGACATCTCTAATATTCAGGGAGAACTGCCAGTAGGGGTGGTGGTGTCCTTTTGGGAGGGGCAGGAAGATAAAAACTACTACCGTCGCTATCATATAAAAAGTGTGAAAGGCCCTGATGACTACACCATGATTTATGAAACCGTATTAAGGCACCTTAATAGAAGGCTTGCTGAAAAAGACCTTCCAGACCTTATGCTTATAGACGGTGGAAAGGGGCAGCTTCAAGCGGCGTTGGCAGCTGCCGAGGAATTAGGGCTCTTAAAAGAAGTGGATTTCTGTGCCCTGGCCAAAGAGAGGGAGAGAGAAGGCGAAAAAATTTATATCCCCAACCGCAAAAACCCTTTAAAACTGGCTCGCCAGGCGGAAGTACTACGTTTTCTTCAAAGGATAAGAGACGAGGCCCATCGTTTTGCCTTAAGTTCCCACCGTAAAAGGCGTAAAAAGATAGCTTTTGAGTCTCTTCTTGACCAGATACCCGGTGTTGGTCCTAAAAGAAAAAAGAGACTTCTGGAGCACTTCGGAAGCATTGAAAGAATAAAAGAAGCAAATATTGACGAGATAGCTAACCTTCCCGGTTTCAACCTCAAAGTAGCCCAAAAGATAAAACAAGTTCTGGGGACAGGCGAAAAAATTTAAGCCCGGGTTGTTTTTTCCCGATACCGATAAAAGGGACAGGCGAAAAAATTTTTAGGAGGGTCTTATGCCAAGAATTCCTCGTCTGCTTACCAATCATCCCAAGGCCGCCTATCATGTCATCTCCCGCACCGCTCTTCCTGGCCATGATGTCCTCAGCCCAGAAGAAAAGGACTACTTATTACATCTTATCCGCTGGCTTTCTCAGGTCTATTTCGTGGAAGTTTACGGCTTTGCCATCATGGGCAATCACTTCCACCTCCTCTGCCGTATGCTCCCAGAAGACCAGTTCTCCGACGAAGAAGTAAAACAACGTATAAAGCTATACTACGGCCCAAAGCGCAAAATCTTCTTCTACGAAGAGTTAATCAAGAAATGGCGGGCAAGACTCGGGAATCTTTCTCGCTATGTCCAAGATATAAAGCAGCGCTTTTCACGCTGGTACAACAAGCGGGTTGACCGGAAGGGATATTTCTGGGCTGACAGGTTCAAGTCCGTAATCGTAGAAACCGGTGAGGCTTTGCTCAATTGCCTGGCTTACATAGAGCTAAACCCGGTGCGTGCTGGAATTGTGGAAAAACCAGAACACTACCGCTGGTGCTCGCTGGGATACAGGGCAAGAAGAGGGACAGGCAAAAACTTCCTTTCGCTTAATCTTGGGCTTTCTTCATATGCCCAAAAGTCAGAAAAGGAAAAATTCAAGCTTTATCGGGAATTTGTGTACGGAAAAGGCGGAATAGGGGAACCTACTAAACTTAGCAAAGCCAGGCAATTTACTTATAAAATGCGTTATTTTACAGAAAGCTTAATTATTGGTTCTAAATATTTCATAGATGACACCAAAAAAGAAGTTAAAAATTACTTTTCCAAAAAGCGAGAACATTTTATTCCTGGTCTCAAAATGTACTCTTTTTAAAATTTGCTGCCCAAAAGCTTTTTCTCAGGTAATATCTCTTCATGCTGCAGATTTCTCTTGATAAATACCAGGAGCAGGCAGTTAGAGCAGAAGGTAACACCCTGGTTGTGGCAGGCCCAGGCGCAGGTAAAACCAGAGTACTTCTGGCCAAAGCTCTTCATTTATTTGAAAAAGGCGTTCCGCCTCAAAAAATTTTTATCCTCACCTTTACTATCAAAACAGCTCAAGAACTCAAGAAAAAAGCAGCTGATTTGGGCCTAAAAGGCGTAAAAATAGATACCTTCCACGCTTTGGCATATGAGCTTTTAAAGGCCAAGGGGATAAGACCGCGTATTGCCAGCGAAAAAGAACTCAAGCCTATTATAAAAAAGCTTTCGGGAAAGCTTAGCCTTTCTCCTCAAAAGTTTGTGAAAGGCTTAGAAAAAGGCCATCAGGAACTGGTTTCTATCTGGCAGGAAGCTTTAAAGGTCAATGATTTATATGACTTTTCTTTACTTCTCAGAGAAACAAAAGGTCATTTTCTTGAACAAGAAAATGTTCATCTTTTGATAGACGAATTTCAGGATCTTAACGCTGAACTTATTCAATTTTTGAAAACCTTTAACCAGGCTGAGTTTTTTCTAGTAGGTGATCCTGCTCAGGCTATTTACGGATTTCGCGGTGCCTGTCCCCAGATAGTCAAAGAGTTTGTAGATTATCTTTCACTACGGGTTTATTTTTTGCGGAAGAGCTATCGTGTTCCTAAAAATATTCTCTCTTTTGCTGAAAGGCTTAGAGAAACAGAAGGTTTTCCCGTAAAACCGCTTGAATCTACCCAAAATGGTGGAAAGCTTTTGGGCTTTCCTTTTGCCAGGCCATTTAATGAGGCCAAGGGAGTGGCCCAGTTAGTGGGAGAGCTACTAGGTGGCCTTCAGATGGAAGTCAGCAGACAAGGGCTTGCCCCGGTAGAAATAGCTATCCTTTCTCGGGTAAGGGCCATACTTAAACCAATAAAAGAAGCCTTTCTTGCAGCGGGTATACCTTTTCAAATCCCCTCTGAGAACCTAAATGAAGAAATTTCTATGATTTCTCGTTTGACAGATTTGGCTAAAAAAGCGGCTAGTTTAAAAGACTTAGAACCTTTTTTAGTTGAAAGTCCTTCATATGTTAAAGATGCCTATTCCAAAAGTGAGGGCCTAGAAGACTTTCTGTTTCATCTGGAAATGCTAAAAACCTTGGCAAACATTTCTCTAAAAAAAGACGGTGTTCCACTTCTTACCATTCACGAGGCCAAAGGGCTTGAGTTTAAAGTGGTCATTCTAGTTGGAGCTCAAGAAGGCCTTATACCTTTTACTCTTTTAGATGACTATGACCTAGGTGAAGAAAAACGCCTTGCATATGTAGCGTTAACCCGAGCTCAGGAAACTTTTTATTTTACCTGGGTTAAAACTGGGCGTTCTCTTTATGGCCGTAAACTTTCAGGGAAAGTGAGCCCTTTTTTAAAACCCCTTCCTCTAGCAGAAAAAACTCAAAATAAAACTAAATCCAAGCCCCGCCAGAAAAAATTATTTTAAGGGATTTTAAGGGACAGGCGACAATTTAGGGACAGGCGACAATTTTTTCGCCTGTCCCTTATTCGACTTTGTTAAGAATCAGTTATAATCACTTTTTGTGCTATATACGGACGCCATATACCTGATATTAGCCATCTTACTTTTTTCCAGCTGGCCAGCTGAGGCTACCCTCCCCTTGCCAGAAATCATTTTAGCCTGGCTATTAAAAGAGGCCTTCCTGATAACCCTTGCTATTAACAAATTCAAGCGAGCTTACAGCGCCAGAGACTTTATCAGCACGCAGACTTTTCTTAAGTTCGTTGCTTTTGGTTGTTTTGTTTTGGATGTTATAGTACTGGAAGTTCCGGCTTTTATCCCTTCAAAAGCGGCTTTTTTTAAAGATATAGCTGGCATAATACTTTTTCTTCACTATCTCATAATTATCTGGACAGTGGCGGCCTTTTACGAGAAAAGAAGCCCACTCATTAATATTTCTGTTTCCGCTTATGTCCTCTCCCATCTCAAACTTCTTTTTCCTTTTTTACTACCCTGGCTCATGGTAAATGCCGTTTTCGCCGTTCTTGAGCCTTATTTTTCTTTGAGTCAAGGCCTTTATGGCGAGCTCCTTTACTTCGGCTGTTTTCTGGGAGCTATTAGTATTCTCATGCCGCCTCTAGCGGTAAAAACCTGGGAATGTAAACCCTTCCCCACCAGTAATATAAGGAGGGTTATTGAAGAATATCTCCAGCGCGAAAAGGCTCGTCTGGGAGGTATTTATCTCTGGGAGACTTTTAGAGGCAAGCTTTTAACCGCAGGTATCATCGGGGTAGTGCCTCGCTTTCGTTATCTCTTAATATCAAAAGGCCTTCTGGCCACCCTTGAAGAAGCAGAGGTCCTATCAGTAGTAGCCCACGAGGTAGGCCATATCAAACGCCATCACATGTTCTGGTTGCTTACCTTTTTTGTTCTCTTCAGCCTGATTGTTTATTTTGCCTTTATGCCCCTTTATCTTGCTTTTCTGGCTTATTTCCCTCGTCCAGATTGGCTGGTGTTATGGGGTGGGGAGAACTTACTTTTACCTGAAGCCTTACTTACCGTTGGTCTGGCTTTAAGTGTAGTGTTTTACTTTCGCTTTTTGTTGGGGTTTTTCCTCAGGAACTTTGAACGCCAGGCAGACCTCTATTGCCTGGAGAGTCTGGGCACTGCTCAGGGCCTTATCAGGGCCTTCCAAAAAATAGCGGCTATCTCAGGGCACACCGAAGACGTTCCCAGCTGGCACCACTTCAGCATCAGGCAAAGAATAAATTTTCTCCTGGCAGCGGAAAAAGATCCCTCTCTTATAAAAAAACATCACCGCAAGGTGAAACTGTGCCTGATAACTTATCTGCTGTTGGCAGCCCTTTTGATGGGGATTTTTTCTCGCCTCTCCCTTGAAAATTTAGAAAAGAAAGCCAAACTAAACCTTTCTTACGGAGAACTCCTGGAAGAAGCCCGAGTTTTTGGAACCACTCGCGTTTTTGCCCTGCTTGGGCACGTGGCTTACGAACTCGGGCGTGAAAAGGAAGCCCTAGCCTGGTATAAAAAAGCTATAGCCCTAGAAGAAGACCCTGAAATTTTAAACAACATGGCCTGGATTTTAGCTACTAGCAAGGATAAAGCCCTGAGAAATCCTAAGGAGGCCTTAAAACTGGCCCAGAAAGCCACGGCCCAAAAACTTACGGCTGTTCATCTGGATACCCTGGCTGAGGCCTGGTTTGTAAATGGTAATCCCGAGAGGGCGTGTCTTTACGCTACTCTTGCGGCAAGAAGAGCCGAGCTTGCTACTGACTATTACCACAATATTGATTATTATTTCCAGCAAAAGGAAAGATTTTGCCATGCTAAGAGGCTCCCATAAAAAATATCATCAACTTTATCTTTATTCTTTTGACCGCAAGCATCCTGCGCTTCACGAAATTGACGATGAAGACTTTATCGGCTGCTGGGAAGAAGATGGCCTGGCCATTGTATTCTTCCATAAGCCCAAAGACGCCCTGCTTGAGCGCCTGGCAAAGGATCTTGGCCTTACCATAGAAGATAAAGCTCGGGTCTCTTACGACGAATGGGGTGAAGGCCGAAAGATTGGGCCCCTTAAGTTGGGAGACATTATTTTAAGACCGCTCTGGGACGAGGGCCCCGGGCTTAAGTTTGATCCAGGTGTGGTTTTTGGTTCGGGTAATCACCCCACCACCAAACTATGCCTTTCCTGGATATACAAGCTGTGGCAGCAGTACGGGCCTTTTAAAAAGGTGGCTGACCTTGGCTGCGGGGCAGGCCTTCTATCTCTCCTCTCGGCCAGCCTTGGGGCTCAGGTCTTTGCGGCGGACTTTAATCCCCTTTGTGTGGCCCTTACCCGCAAGAACCTGGCCTTAAACCAGCTTGAAAAGCAGGCCACCGTGGTTTGTGAAGACGTTAAAAAGCTTGTTCCCTTTGAGGCTGACCTGGTAATCGGCAATCTCTTCAAAGGCCTTTTGCTTGACCTTTTCGGCCTTCCATCTTTCTGGAATAATCGTTATTATCTTTTTTCAGGGTTTTCTCCGGCCATGGAGGAGGAACTTAAGAGGGCCCTTTGGCCTAAAGCCCGGATAAAAGGCCGGGAAGAGCAGGATGGCTGGGTAATCTGGTTTGTGGAAAACGAGGTCTAAGGTGATTCTGGCCGTTGACATAGGGAACACCAATACCACCTGTGCTTTTTTTAACGAAGATAGGCTACTTTTTCGTTTTCGTCTTTATTCTGACCTTAATCAAACCCCTGACGAGTTAGCTTTACGCTTAAACGGCCTGCTCGGTTTAAGGGGAAAGGGCCTTAGAGACGTAGAGCATATTCTTATAGGCTCAGTGGTGCCCCCTCTTACTAAGACCTGGCAGGAAATGGCCTCTCTTTACGGCGTTAAAGACACCCACCTTGCCACTCCAGAAGAAATAGGAATTCCTATAAAGCTACGATATCCTTGTGAGGTTGGGGTGGACAGGGTGTTAAATGCCCTGGCTGGCTGGCATAAGTATCGCCAGAGCCTGATAATTGTTGACTACGGCACGGCCACTACTTTTGATTGCATATCTGAAAAGGGAGAATACCTTGGAGGGGCTATAGCGCCAGGGGTGATGGCGGCGGCGGAAACCCTTTTCAAGAAGACCTCAAAGCTCCCCAGGATGGAGCTTTCTAAAGTTCCAAAAGAGGTAATCGGGAAAGATACCATCTCTGCCATGAAAAGTGGCGTCCTTCTGGGTTTTGCCGCTTTAACTGACGGGCTTATTGCCCGTATGGCCAGGGAGTTTGAGCGAAAACCCCGTGTTATAGCCACGGGCGGGCTGGCCGGGCTCATGGCCAAACTATCTTTACAAATAGAGGAGGTAGAACCAAACCTGACTTTAGAAGGGCTTGTCATTTGGTTTAAAAGAAAAAATGGATAATCCTGTTCTTTTTAGAGGTGCAAGAGGAGCCGTCTTTTCTCCGGCCAGTGTTCCTGATAAAGAAAAGATTAGCAAGGGAGTTGCCTTTCTAAAAACCTGGGGCCTTGAGATAGACGTTAACCCTTTTAAGAAATGCCGTTATCTTGCGGGAAGAGACGAAGAAAGGGCCTTTGAACTGGCCTCCTTGCTTGAAAAGCCTTACTCCTTTCTCTGGGCCTCGCGCGGGGGCTATGGTTCTCTGCGGCTTTTACCTTTACTTGACGAGCTCGTTGAAAGAGTAAGGCCTGTCTGGATAATTGGCTTTAGTGACGTAAGTATCCTTTTAAACTACTTTTTCACGCGTTTTGGCCTGGTTACGCTCCATGCCCCGGTGGTGGCTTCCCTTTTTGAAACAAGCCTTTGCACTCTGGCGGTGTTAAAAAACGTCCTTTTACGCGGGAAAAATATCTTTCTAACAGGAGAGGTGTGGCGGGAAGGGGAGGCGCAGGGGATATTAATTGGCGGAAACCTGGTTTCCTTGGTAAGCCTTCTTGGGAGCCGCTGGGCGCCTGACTTTTCGGGAAAGCTTCTTTTTCTGGAAGAAGTAAATGAAGACCTTTATCGCCTGGACCGTCTTATTACCCAGTTGTATCACGCTGGGGTTTTTAAAAAAATTTCAGGTCTATTGCTGGGCGAGTTTAAAGGGGTCAGCTATCAGGAGATTAAGCCTCTATTTCTAGAAGTTTTTAACGGGCCAATACTGGCTGGTCTCCCTGTGGGCCACGGTATAAAGAACTATCCCCTTTTCATTGGTGCAAGCTCAAGTCTTCTGGCAAGTTCTGGCCAGTCTTTTTTGCTACAGAAATTTTAGGGGGTTAAGCCCGGTAAGGAACGCTTAGCCCCTGACGGAGGAGCAAACAATCCTCCTAACCTTCCCCTTCGAGGGAAGGGAACTATTCCTCACCTTATAAAAAGGGCAGGGGGCATAATTCCACAGGAGTATAGAGCTTGGAAGCAAACAATATTACAAAAAAGCTTAAAGTGCTTGATAAAAACTACAGTCTCTGCGAGAAGTGCCTTCCCCCTGTCCTATTGTCCGCTGTTGTCACGGCGAGGAGGCCATCTCTTTTGTCACGGCGAGGAGGCTTTTCTCCATTGTCACTGCTGGGAGTCTTTTTTCACTGTCACTGCGAGGAGCGCGTAAGCGCGACGAAGCAGTCTCAATAACTCGGCCTCTAAAAGAAAAACTTTAAAAGATGTTCAAAATATTTGAATTAAGTTTGTCTTGCTTTTAGCCGAAGAAGTGTCAATAATTCAACTGAGCTCAGAGAGCTTGTGCGTTTTGTCGCAAAATTTCAATAATTTTTAGTTGACAAATGAAGGGTAGATGGCCTATAAAAGGCATAACAGTGGAAATTTTAGGCATTAAAAAATTCAGAAAAATAAAGGAGGAGGTAGACATGGGTAAGAAGCTTTTGATGGTTTTGGCGGCGTTCTTTTTGTTGTGTAGTGGGGCGTATGCCGTAGAGGTGAAGTTCCACGGTGTTATGTGGAACCTGGTAGGAGCCGGCAACAACAATGACATTTTTACAGTGCATCAGCCTTCTGGTAAAAGTAACTATTATCTTCCGGTTTATGGAGATGTGTATGGAGTTAAAAAAGGTCTTCCCACCTATACTGATGAACTCAGCGGCTGGTACGGTTTAACCAAAGCCCGTTTCCGCGCTGAGGTGATGACTGACGACGGCCTGGCCAAGCTCGTCTGGGGCCAGGAAGTAGGTACTGTTGGCTGGGGTGATGGAGGTAATGGTTTTTCCTACTCTGGTGATGGTAGAAACGTGGAGACCCGTTTTGTCTATACCCAGTTTAAGCTTGAGCCTTTTGGCCTTCCTGGTTATGTGCGTGTTGGCCTTCAGCCCACCAAGATTAACACCTGGGTGTGGACTGAAACCGCTCCTGGTCTTACCTACCACTATAAAGACGACTGCCTCAAGCTCATGGCTGGTTTTTACCGCGTAGAAGCTGACAACAATGCGCTGCTTGACGGCAGTGAAGCCTGGGTGCTTAAGGCTGACTACAAAGTAGATGACAAGACCACCCTTGGCGGCTTCTTCATTTACCACGACATGCAGGACAATGGCTTTACTGTTGCTGGAAATCCTGCTTCTCCTAGCGATTACTACATTGGTTTCACCGGTAGCACCACCATTGACCCTGTTATGCTGGCCTGGGACCTCATTTACCTCGGCGGTGAAACCAAAATTGAAAATATGGACGATGTTGACCGCAGTGCCTGGTTTGCCCGCTTGACCGCTGGCTTCCAGGTAAACGAACAGTTCAAGGTAACTGGAACCGTAGCCTACGCCAGTGGTGATGATGACATTAACGATGAAGACGCTGACAACTTCCTATCCATTGACGTTGACGTGCCCATTGGCATTGCTTTCTTTAAAGACAGCATGCTGGCCGACTGTGATATGTTCTTTAGTGAAGCTCCCTATTTTGCCCACTATGGTTACACTGGTTTCATCCTTGATGGCACTTATCAGATTGACGACAAGAGCAAAATCCGCGGCGCTTTCATCTGGCACCGTACTGCTGAAGATGTAGAGTGGACTGACAATAGTGGAAACTCCCATAAAGATAAAGATATGGGTTATGAATTTGCTTTCTGGTATGACTACCAGTACAACAAGAACGTAAGCCTCCGCGTGGAAGGCACCTATCTCATCGCTGGTGACGCCCTTAATGGTCTTGCTAATGACGGTGATGCTGATGACTTCTACTATGTGGGCACTGGCGTTAAGTTCAAGTTCTAAGGTTATCTTGCCCTGCCTTTAAAAAGGGGAGCCGTCTGGCTCCCCTTTTTATTTTGTTCTTTAGAGATTGCTTCGCTTCGCTCGCAATGACTGGGAAGGAATCGCAATGACCCTTTTCGTCACTATGGGGAGCAGATTTCCTTATTTGTCACTGCGAGAAGTACTCCCAACTTGTCACTCCGAGGAGGCCCAAAGGCCGGTGAGTGACCTCTCCCTGTCATTACGAGGAGGCCCGAAGGGCCGATGAAGTAATCCTTGTCCCGAGCGGTAGCGAAGGGACCTGAGATTGCTTCGCTTCGCTCGCAATGACTGGGAAGAAAATATGGCTTGCCATGACTACCTTATCGTCACGCTTAAGGGTCGGAAGGGAGAATTTTTTGAAAAAAATTTAACAAAAATATACTCCTCAAATATGAATAGAAAATTATAATGGCCGTTATGGTGGCGATTCATGAGGAAATAATAAAAATCTTATCAAATCTTGATAAAGACCTGTTTTTCTGGCTCAATCATAAGAGGCATCCTGCCCTTGATTTTCTCATGCCTTACATGAGTCTGGAGAAGCTTATTTATGCTTTCTTCTTGTTTTTCGGGGCCATTATCGTCTATCAGTTTCGCTGGCGAGGGCTTTTAGCCGCTCTTCTCACCTGGCTGGCTGTTTTGGCTACTGACTTTACCTGTGGTGAAGTCTTAAAACCTTCTTTTCAGCGCCAGAGACCATTGGCTGTATATTCTGATGTCTATGTCTATAACTACGGTCAGAAAAAATGGCATATAACCAAAGAGCCTAAAGGCCGGTCAAAAAGCTACTCTTTGCCATCATGTCACGCGGCTAACGTAACCTGTGCCGCTACCATAATGGCCGCAATTTTTCCCCGTATATCCTGGCTTTTCTGGCTTTTTGCCCTGGCCGTGGCTTATTCTCGTATATATCTTGGGGTGCATTATCCTTTTGATGTTGTTTTTGGTTTTTTTATAGGCTATCTCTTTGGAGCAGTTGGGAAGATACCAGTGCTGCGCCTTTTGAGAGAATGAAAAATTTTTTAAATTCTCTTTTTAGTCCTGCAGGTCTTATTCTATTGGTGCTTTTAGCTGGGCGTATTTCTTTTATCCAGCTGATAGGCCTTAATCTTTCGCCAGATGAGGCCTATTACTGGGACTGGTCAAGGCAGCTTGCCTGGGGCTATTACAGTAAGCCTCCCATGATAGCCTGGCTCATTCATGTTTCTACACATATTCTGGGAGTAAGCGAGTATGGTATTCGCGTGCCAGCGGCCCTTTTTCACACGGCCTTTCTCGCCTTTATTTTCTATCTTGGTAAGCGCCTTTTTGATGAAAAAGTCGGTTTTTGGGCTATGGTGGCCGCGGCGGCAAGCCCACTTTCGGCCATCTATAGCTTTGTGATGACCATAGACCCTCCCCTTTTTGCCTTCTGGGCTTTAGCCCTTTGCCTGGCCTGGCAAGCCGCTGAAAGCCAAAAGACCAGAGACTTTTTCTTTTTGGGCCTGGTGGCAGGGCTGGGGCTTCTTACCAAACAAACCATGCTGGCTTTTCTGTTTTTCTTTTTTGTCTGGCTGGCTGTAAGCCCTGAAAAGCGACCGCTTTTAAAAAGCTTCAAGCCTTACCTGGTAGTTTTAATAGTTTTTTTGATGATTTTTCCAAACCTTCTATGGAACTTCAGGCACGGCTGGATTACTTTTAAACACACTTCTCACCACTTTGAAGAAGAAGGCCTTAACTTTTTAGGTCCCATTATCTTTCTGGTAGAGCAGGCAGGAGTTATCACTCCGATAGTTTTTGGCCTTATGCTTTTTGTCTTTGCTTTATTTCTAGTAAAAGAAAAGTTGCGCCAAAATGAAAGACTTTTGTTTCTTTTTGTATTTTCTGCCCTGCCTTTAGCCCTGGTCCTGCCCCTTTCTTTTTTGAGAAAGGTTAATGCTAACTGGCCTTACCCGTTTTATGAAGCAGGTTTTATTATGCTTTCGGCTTTGATTTTACGAGGGGCCTGGAGCTCGAGCCAGAAGCGCTTGCTGCGGGGCCTGTTTTTTGGGGGAGTAATCCTCGGCATGCTGGTTATGCTGGCCACTTATCAGCTGGCACGCACGCCTGAGATCTTTCCGCCTAAGGTCCAGAGGCTCCTTTACAAATTTACTGACTGGCGCGACTTTGCTGACCGGGTGCAAAAGGAAAGAAAAACTCAGGAACTGGTAATTACACTGCGGCGAGACTATGCCTCTGAGCTTGCTTTCTATCTGCCTGATAGGCCTCGTACCTATACTTTCTGGCAGGGCTACATAAAAAGCCAGTACGACCTATGGGATGGCCTTCACCAGAGGCTTGGGGAAAATGCCATTTTGGTCCTCTCCTCGCAGGCAGAGGCCAAAAAATATTCTTCCTGCTTTGACAAAGTGGTTTTTCTCGGCCAATATGAAAAAAATGTATTTGGCAAAAAGCGACGGGCTGTTATTTTTAAGGGATATAATTTAAAGACTTGTCCATACCTTGATAAAAGATGAAAACCTACCTTTTAGTAGGTGCAGGTGGTTTTTTGGGAGCTATGGCCAGATATTGGGTATCTGGCCTGGCTTTGCATTTTTCTACCCGCTTCCCTCTGGGCACTTTACTGGTAAATGTTCTCGGGTCATTTTTCCTGGGCTTTTTAATGACACTTGTCAGTGAAACACTTTTGGTTTCACCAGAAACGCGCCTGTTTCTGGCCATAGGGTTTCTAGGTGCTTTCACTACTTTTTCTACTTTTGCTTATGAAACCAACTCTTTGCTTGAAGGTGGGCAGTTTTTTCTTGCTTTTTTAAACGTGGTAATAAGTTTAAGTTTAGGTTTAATAGGAGTAAGACTTGGTATATGGGTAGCCAAAACTTTTTTGATTTAGGACTATGAATTACAAACTTCTTTCAATTTATATTGACGAAGACGAAAAAGGTGAAAATGGCCTTTTATACAAGGAAGTTTTGGCCTTTTTAACGGAAAAAGGAATAGAAGGGGCTACGGTTTTTAAAGGAGTTTTTGGCTGGGGGCATGATAAGGTTATTCACACCGTGAGTTTACTGCGGGCAAGCTCAGGCCTTCCCTTAAAAATAGAAATCATTGAAAAAGAAGAGGTTATTGAAGGGCTTTTGCCAGAGCTTAAAAAAATTATACATAAAGGCCTTATTACCATAAGTGAAGTGCAAGTTATTCATCGGCCTTAAAAAGGCTGATTTGGCCGTTTCTCAGTTTGAATTTGACGGCTTTTAAATTTTCAGTAATTTTTTGGGCTTCTTTACCAATAACGATTTTTACCCCGACAAAGACATGCCCGAGGGCTTTTATTTCGGCCTTCTTTTCCAGGAGCAAGACTTCGTCGTAAAGCCTTTTTAGTTCTTCCCGGTAACTTTCCTCAAGGGTAAGCAAATTTTCAAAAGATGACTTTAGTTTTTCAAGCTCGTTGATTTGTTCCTGAGGGAGCTTTTTTTGTTTGAGTAACTTTATACCCTTTTTAAGGGCTTTTCGTAAAAAGGCTTTTTGTTTTTCCAGGCTTGCCAGTTTTTGCTGGGTTTCTTTTATTTGAGTATCCAATTCTTCTTCATATCCGGCATGGATAATAGTTTCTATATTGGCCCGGCTCCCCAGGACATGGGCTGTAATACTTCCACGTGCACAAATTTCACCACCTATAAGACTTCCGATGCCTTCGGTTACAAAAATATCGCCACCTGCCTTTACTTTTCCTCCTAAAATATAGTCCATTATTACTAAATCTTTTTTAATCTCCAGGGTTGAGTACTCCACTGCTCCTATCCTGGCCTGTCCGGAGCAGAAAATTTTAATGTTTTCACCTACGATCAGGCCTTCAATTAAAAGATTTCCGTAAACTTTTAGGCTGGTTTCATCTTCCACATTCCCCATTACCTCAAGGTCCCCTTCCACCAGCACCTTAAAGCCGCGCTTTATGTCTCCTGAAACAGTTAACTTTTTTCCGTAAAAGTGGATATTCCCTGTATCCCAATCAATATCTCCGTGAATGTGAAATTCAGGATGAATTTCTATGTGTGTATTGAAGACTTTGAGAAGACCACTGCTTTTGGCGAAGTAAGTCTGGCTTTCGGGCTCAAACCCTACGTATTCGTTTGTTTTAACGGTGATGTCCTGGCCGTTTCTAGCAGGTATTTCCTTGCCAAACACGTTAACACCGGGCATTCCCGGGATAGGGGGCTTTTTAACCGCTATTTCCTGGCCCTTACGAACACAAAAAAACCCTTTTTGTTCCCTGTAATCAATCTGTTCTTCGCTTTCTTTTTTATCTTCTTTCTCAAACTTTACCAGCCATTCAAGGGAGGCGTCTTTTCCTTCCTGCGGAAGTTTGCCGTGAGCAAGGATTAACCTTTCACCCTTCCAGATAGGTTTTTCAAGCAGGCCGTACACAACGCCTTTTTCTCTTAAAATATTTAGCAATTCTTGATACTCATCTGAACTTATATCCCGTTTAGGTACTACCGCTTCCAGATAGACACACTGGTGATCCTCGCTCAAATAGAGCAAAAAGTCTCCGTTTAGGACTGGAAGCCCTTCTTTTGGAAAGTCTGAATTAATACTCATTATTTTTCTTTTCGGTTTAAAGCAGGCTTAAGATAAACAAGCCTGGATAAACCAAATGACTAGGTGCCTGAAAATTTTGCCTGTCCCTCTTTCTGTAATTTTTGCCTGTCCCTCTTTAAAATCCAGGAATGACAAAATTAGACAGAAGAAGAGCTAGAGCAGAGAAATACTGGTGAATGCTGCTGGTGGTGGTTAAAAAGTTGGCTTAAAAAGTTAGAAAACGCCGCCTATACGGAAATTCCAGTTGCTTTTTTCTTCTCCGGGCTGGGTATCAATGTTAAAGCCCCATTCAATGCGTAATGGTCCCATGGGCGATAGCCACCTGATACCAAAACCTACGGATTTTCTAACTTCTGAGAAGCGGTAACCTGTCTCCTGGTCCCAAACATTTCCCATGTCAAAAAATACTACTCCCTTTAGCCCCATGCTTTTGACTAAGGGGAAGATAGCCTCCGTTTGGGCGAAAAACATGTGTTCACCACCAATGCGCTCCCCGGTTTCAGGGTCAATAGGGCTTATGTCTCCGTAGCGGTATCCTCTAACTGAATCAAGGCCACCAAGATAAAATTTTTCAAAAACTGGGAGTTTTCCACCGCTTCCTTCGGTAACATAGCCTGCTCCTACTCTTATGTGCCCCACTACATCCCAGAAAAGAGGGTGATAATAACTAAAGGTAGCGGTTATCTTTTCGTAAGCACTGTCGCCCCCTAAAAAGCCGCCAGCGTGTTCGTAAAAAATAGAAGTTAAAGAACCCCTCGTCGGGTCAAAAAAGTGGTTTCTTGAGTCTCTAGTTACTCCGAGTTCAATGGAGCTGGTGATATGTATATCAGCTGACTCTCTGATTATTTCAGACGCATAATAATAGTAGTCAGTAAGATTAGAGTCATCATAACGATAGGCTAAATGGAAACGGATATCAGGCCTCCATAGATAACCTATCTTTATAGCAAAACCCTTGCTTTCACGGGTGTAATCGTCATATTCTCTGGTCCAATCATAAAGGTTTAAACCCAGGGAAAATTTAGTATCGCGAAAATAAGGGTCTGTAAAAGAGAGGTTATAGCGCGTAGTCCTGGCGCCAAAATATCCCTGAAAAGATAAAGTCTGCCCCTTACCCAGAAAATTGCGCTGCGAAATTTCAGCCATAAACAAAAGTTTATCTGTAGAAGAGTAGCCGGCCCCAATACTAAAAGTACCAGTGGGTTGCTCTTTTACTTTTACATTTATGTCCATCTGGTCTTCTTTTATGCCCTTTTCTGTGCTTATGCTTACGTCTTCAAAGTACCCCAGGCGTCTCAGACGATTTTCGCTCTTTTTGAGCCTAGTGGCACTGAAAGGGCGTTGTTCCACTACCAGCAATTCTCTCCTGATGACCTTGTCTCTCGTGCGGGTATTTCCAGTGATTTCTATACGGTTAACATAAACAAGTGGGCCTTTATCTACCTTAAATACCACGTTTACCTGGTGTTTTTTGGGGTCTCTTTCAATCTTAGGTTCAACTCGGGCATAAGCGTATCCTTTATCAGCAAAGAGGTCAGTGATTTTCATTATGTCTCGCCGCAGGGCTTCGCGGTTAAAGTATTTTTCTTTCGGTAGTTCTAATTTTTCTATGATAAAATTTTTGTTTTTAAAGAGGTCTTGTTCTATGTCCACCTGGCCTACGGTATAACGCGGGCCTTCTTCCACAGGAATAGTGATATAAACCCACTCCCCTTTGCGTTTAACCTGGGGCTCTCCCACTCTCACGTCTATGTAGCCATGGTTTTGATAAAAAGCGACAATTTTTCCGAGGCTCCGGTAAAGCCCTCCATAGCTATAAACTCCCGGTGGAATGCCGCCGGTTACAAAGGTTTTAATCTTCTTGAGCCAGGAAAAAGTTCCTTTTTCACTTATCTCTAATAGTTTTTTCAAGTCTTTGTCTGAAAAGGCTTTGTTCCCTTCAAAGGTTATTTTCTTGATATAGACCTTTTTGCCTTCTTTGATCTTGAAGATTACCCTTGCTTCTCTGGGGTTTAGCATCTTAACAAGAGGTTCTACCTTGGTGTCATAAAAGCCCTGTTCTTTATAAAAGAGCTTTATCTTCTCAGCTGCTTCGTCTATCTTTTGGAGATTAAGAATGGAATAAGGTTTAAGCTCGGTTATTTTTTGCAGTTCTTTGGTTTTGATGGCCTTATTACCCTGGTAAACAATACGCTTTACTACGGGCTTTTCACGTAAAATATAGGTGACAATTAAACCCTCTTTGGTCTGCTCTACATCTGCTCTTACGTCGTCAAAATAGCCAAGTTTATAAATGTTCTTTATGTCTTCTCGGATTTTTTTCGGGTCAAAGATGTCACCGGCCTTTAAAGAAAGAACAGGATATATGGCGTCGGCATCCATGCGCACGTTGCCTTTAATTTTTACTTCCGCCACTATTTGTTGCCCGACAAGGGCTTTTATCAAAAGGCTTGCCGCCTTTTGGGCCAGGTTTTCCAGTTCTTCTTTGGCTCCTGTTAGATAAATGTTCTGAGGATATTTCTCTTTGCAGAGATAAACTTTTAAATCCAGGCTGGCCTTATCTCCCAGGTAAGTTAAAGAGCCGTAAATAGTCCCCAAGGCTGGAATTTTTTGACAGTAAATGGCTGGTGATGGTTGAGTTTTTTTAGGTGAAATTACCTTGAAATTTCTCTTTTTAAGGGATGCCAACAATAACTGATTGATAACAGAAAGTTCGCCTTTATCCTTTTCAGGAGCATTTATTTTCAAAGGTAGAAAAACAACCGTTCTTTCTTGAGCCCATATTTTATTGAGGCCGGCTAAGTTCCAAACCCCAAGAAGTAGAAGAAAGAAGAAGACTACTCTTTTGAAGGCTTGTTCCAGGGCCATGGTTCATCCTTTGATAATTCTATGATTTTTCCGGCACTCAGGCCAAAAACTCGGTCCATCTGGGTTGCTAACTCTGGATTATGGGTTACCACCACCAAGGTAGTAGCATAAGTCTGATTAATTCGCAAAAAAAGTTTAACTATTTCCTGGGCTGTTTTGACATCAAGGTTCCCTGTAGGCTCATCAGCTAAAAGCACTGGTGGGTTTAGAACCAGGGCCCGAGCAATAGCTACCCTTTGCCTTTCTCCTCCAGAAAGTTCGCCGATACGGTGGTTGAGCCGATGTGAAAGTCCCACTCTTTCAAGAATTTCTTCAGCCATTTTACGTGCTTCTTTTACAGACTTTCCGGCTATTAAAGCTGGTAGCATGGTATTTTCAAGGGTATTGAATTCAGGCAAGAGATGATGAAACTGAAAGACAAACCCAAGTTTTTGGTTTCTGAAACGGGAAAGCTCTCTGTCAGAAAGGGAAAAGACATCTACTCCAAAGTGAAAAACCTGGCCCTGGTCAGGGCGGTCAAGAGTCCCCAGGATGTGGAGCAGGGTGGTCTTTCCTACACCTGAAGCCCCTACAATGGCCACCTTTTCACCAGCCGCGATTTTGAAACTCGCTCCCTGTAGTACTTCAACTCTTTGGGGGCCAGAGCCATAAACTTTAATTAAATTTTTGGCTTCTATGGCTGTCTTAGCCATAACGCAGAACCTCAGCTGGAGGTAGTTTGGCGGCCTGGCGGGCAGGATAAACCGTGGCTAAAAGGGCTAAAATAATGGCTGAAATGGCAATAAGAGATATATCAAAAAAGTCCACCAGAACTGGAAGGGTTTCCACAAAATAAACGTCTCCTGGAAGTTTGATGATGGGATAGCGGTCTATAAAGAAACAAAGAGCAAGCCCGAAAAAAACCCCCAGAATAATCCCTGTTACACCCAGTAAAAAACCAGTGAGCATGAAAATTTGCAGGATAGAACGGTCTGAGGCGCCAATCGCCTTTAAGATGGCTATGTCTGCCTTTTTTTCGCCTACCAGCATAATCAGCGCCGCCACAATGTTAAAAGCGGCTACCACGATTATGAGGGTGAGAATAACGAACATGGCTGCCTTCTCAAGCTTTAGTGCAGAGAATAGGCTGGCGTTCATAGTGCGCCAATCTATTACCCAGTAGGGAAAGCCAAGCTTTTCGGCTAAGAGTTTGGAAAATTTTCCGGCGTAAAACGGGTCAGAAAGGCGCACTTCTATATTTGAAACGCCTTTGATGTCAGCCAGGCTTTGGGCAAGAGTCAAAGGGATAAAGGCCAGTGAAGAATCAAACTCGTATAGCCCGGTTTCAAAGATGCCAGCAATGGTAAGGGTTTTTATCCGGGGAAGAAATCCCACTATGGTAGCCCGCCCCTGAGGGAGTATCACCGTGACCTTATCTCCTTTGGTTAAACCCAAATTTTTGGCCATCCGCCAACCAATGATTATGTTGTTGCTTCCCTCTCCAAGCTCAAGAAAGCTTCCCTGCCGGAGTTTTACCTTATTGAAAAAACGCTGGGCGTCTTTGCCTGGCACTCCCCTTAGAACAACGCCTGACTGGCCTTCACCTGAAGAAATAAGCCCTTGAAGAACAACCGTGGGAAGGGCATCTTCAACCCTGACCTCTCCTTTCCCACGCAGACGATCAAACAGGGAGGATAGCCCCTGTTTTTTAAGGCGAAGGCCTTTTATTTCCCGCATTACCTCTTCATAATTAGTGATAGGGCCTCCCATTTTTTGGACGATAACGTGAGCATTTATGCCGAGGAGTTTTTCCCTCAACTCCTTTTGGAAGCCAGACATAACCGAAATGACCACAATCAGGGCGCATACACCTATAGTTACTCCCAGGATGGCCATTCCCGAGATAAAAGAGGTGAATCTGTGTTTTTTGCGTGAAAGCAGATATCTAAAGGCGATATACCATTCAAAACGGCTTATCATTTCTGCTCAGGCCTTAAGTGGGGAAAGAGGATAACTTCTCTTATAGAAGGAGAATCTGTAAAAAGCATGACTACTCGGTCAATGCCGATGCCTTCCCCAGCAGCTGGTGGCATACCGTATTCAAGGGCTCTAATAAAATCTTCGTCAATTTCTGGGTGTATTTCAGGGTCATCTTTAAGACGCTGTTTTATCTGCTCCTCAAAACGTGCTCGCTGGTCACGGGGGTCGTTAAGTTCAGAGAAGGCATTAGCTATTTCACGCCCGGCGATAAAGAGTTCAAAGCGGTCAGCCACCGTTGGGTCTTTTTCATTACGCCTGGCAAGAGGCGAAATATCCACCGGAAAAGCAATTATAAAAGTTGGTTGAATTAGTTGGGGCTCAACCAGGGCATCAAAAAGTTTGGCCCAGAGCTTACCAAGGACAGGTTCCCGCTCGTCAATTTTTATTTCCTTTTCCCTGGCAAAGGTAATTACTTTTTCACGGTCATTGAGTATTTCTTCTGCTACCCCTCCAATCTCAATAAGGGCCTGTTTGAAGGGAATTCTCGGCCAGGGCGGGGTAAAGTCTATTTCCTTCCCCTGATAGACTATTTTAGTGTCACCTTTAAGTTCACGGGCAAGGTTTACAAATATTTCTTCTGTTCGGGTCATTAAGTCTTCATAAGTGGCGTAGGCTTCGTAAAATTCAAGCATAGTAAATTCAGGGTTGTGTTGAATGGAAATACCCTCGTTCCTGAAATTGCGATTGAGTTCAAATACCCTTTCAAAACCTCCTACCAGAAGGCGTTTCAAGTAAAGCTCAGGAGCTATACGCAGATAAAGTTCCCTTTCCAGGGCGTGGTGGTAAGTCTTAAAGGGCCTGGCGGTAGCTCCGCCTGGAATAGGTTGCATCATCGGCGTTTCCACCTCAAGGAAACCCTGTGAGGAAAAATAGCGGCGGAAAAATTCAACTATCCGGGTGCGCGTGCGAAAAATCTCCCGCACCCGCTCGTTCATAATAAGGTCCAGATAACGGCGACGATAACGAAGCTCTACGTCCTGAAGGCCGTGATACTTTTCTGGTAAAGGTCTAAAGGCCTTGGTTATCAGCACTACTTCTTTGGCAAGAATGGTTAGTTCACCGGTTTTAGTTTTAAAAAGAGGGCCTTCTACCCCGATAATGTCTCCCAGGTCAAAATATTTTTTGAACAACTTGAATTTTTCCGGCCCCAGTTCGTCTCTTTTTATAAAGGCCTGGATGCGGCCGGTTTCATCCTGAAGGTGAATGAACATGGCTTTACCGAAATCACGGCGGGCCATGAGACGGCCGGCCACCTTAAAAGTGGCTTCAAGTTTTTCAAGCTCCTCTGGGGAGTAGTTCCCAAAAATTTCTTTTATGGCTCCAGCTCTGTCTTCTGGCTTAAATTGATTAGGAAAAAGGGGGATCCCTTGGGATTCAAGCTCTTCGGCTTTCTCTCGTCTGACTTTTAATACCTGGCTTTCTTCGCTCACGCGAAAAACCTCCCTTAACTTTTGTTGAAGCGAAAGATAACGCCCTTATTACATCTCGCAAAGGCCTCAAAGTGAAATTGTGTTATTCAAGGGGGCATTTTTTACTTAAAAAGCGTCATCACGGGTTCAGATTGCTTCGCCGCTTCGTGGCTTGCAATGACGAGAAGGGGAACATGGCTCGCAATGACTTCCATATTGTCACTGCGAGGAGCCTTTTCTCTTTTGTCACTGCGAGGAGTGCGTAGGCGCGACGAAGCAGTCTCAGGGGGTATTAAGGGAAGATCAGGTAGTTAATTAAAATTTTGGCAAAGGTCTCAAATAAAATAGTCATTCATTTTGTGCTCTTAAATATTAGAGGCCTTAAAAGCCAGAAGTTTCTAAATGGCTTGTTTCCAGACCTCTTTAATGCTTTTCTTCACAAAAAGAAGGTGGTCTATAATCGTCTGGTAAAGTTCTTCTTCAATTCTCAGTTTTTGGAGCAGGGAAGAGGGGTCTTCTTGAGGGGCACCAGGCAATTCGGCCAGTTTCAGGTTATGGACAGTGAGGTCTGCAAGTTTAATTACCGCTGGTTCAAAAAGGAATTTCCCTTTGTGAAAGGGATTATGGTGGAACCTAGCTACTTTTACAAATTTTTCTGGAAGTTCCCAGCGTTGCAAAAGCCAGCGCCCTATCCAGGTATGAGCCAGCCCTGCTTCAAGCTCAATAGCAAGGAGATTTTTCCCGCTTTCTTCTTGAATAGTAAGTATTTCTTCGTACTCATCAGGAAAGAGATGGAGTATGGCAAGCCTTCCGATATCATGTAAAAGGCCCAGGGTGAAAAAGAGTTCTTCGTCTTCCGCGTCTATAGCCTGGGCAATAACTCTGGCTGTTATCCCCGTGGCAATAGAGTGAATCCAGAATTCGTGAATGTCAAAGTTTTTAATGTTTTTCAAAGTCTTGAACACACTAAATACGCAAATACTGAAAGCAATCTCACTTACCTCGCGCACCCCTAAAAACATGATAGCCCTGTCAAGGGTGGTAATTTCTTTCTGGCTGGAAATATAGGCAGAATTGGCCACGGAAAGTATTTTGGCTGTTATGGCCTGGTCGTATCTTATAACGCCTTCTAGTTCAGCAATATCTGGGTCTCCTGAAAGGAGTTCCAGCAACCGGTAGGCTATATCAGGCAAAGTGGGAAGTTTTTTAACTTCAAGGATTTTATTTTGAGGAGTGCGTAAGGCTATCATATTTATAACCTCGGACTGAGAGGAAACCTCTTGAGAGTTTAATTTTTTGGTCTGTGTTTCTGGCATTTTTCCCTCCCTTTCCAATAAATCGGCAAAGGGAGGGTAAACATTAAAATTATTTTTATTACGGAAATCGTTACAAAAGTTCAAAAAGAGCTGAAGTCGTAAGACCTTTGAAAATTGGTTGCCTGTTGTTCTTTGAAGGAAGAGGGACAGGCAAACTTTTAACGCGCCGCTGCTTTTCGTGGTTAACAGACGTTTACGTTAAAATTCTTAAAAGGCTTTTTATAAAATCTTGAGGATAAGCTTTTGGAGAGAAGGCCAGGTTTGGCCTTTTTCAATAATATGAATGACTTTGATACCTTTATCAGCCAGTTTTTGGCTTATAAAGCGCCGGTGGCAACGCCAGGGCAGCTTTTCCGCACAAATTATAACAGTAGGTGCCTTTTCAATAAGCACTATAAGATTTTCAAGGCCTTCAGAAAAATTTGGGGTTTGCATATATTTTTCATAGCCACCGCTCCTAAAGCCTCCGAGTTCTTGGCCCATCCATACATAATTTATGCCTTGTTGGATTAAATGATGAGACAGGCTCTCACGGTTAAAATGGGGAAAACGACGGCTTTTAGGGAAAGAGCGAACATCAACTACCTGTTTAATTTCATATTTTTTAAGAATATCCAGGAAGTCTTCCAAGCTGCGGGTAGAAGTGCCCAGGGTATATGCTAGTTTTTTGCTAGGTTCTTGTCTTTGAGCTGGCATGGTTTATTTTTATTACCACATAAATTTTGTCAGGAGGAAAATATGCCTATATATGAATTTGTCTGTAAAGATTGTCGGCATATCTTTGAAAGTTTGTGCTTTTCATCCCGTGATGTAGAAAGTGTTAGGTGTAAACGTTGTGGCAGTAAGAACGTAAGCAAGTTGGTTTCTACTTTTAGTAGTCGGGTAAGTGGCACTCCTTCTTTTGGCGGAGGCTTTAGTGGTGGAAGCTCCTGCGGTGGGTTTGGTGGCTTTTCCTGAGCCTAGCTCAGGCTGCAGGTAGCAGCAAATAATGCTTGAAAAAATAGTTTCTTTTATTTTGCAAACCACGTCTCAACTGGGCTATCCGGGAATTATTTTGTTGATGGCCCTTGAGTCGTCATTTTTTCCTTTTCCAAGCGAGGTAATTATCCCCCCGGCCGCGTATCTGGCGGCCAAGGGGGAATTTAATATCTGGCTGGTTATAGCTTCTGGCATTCTGGGAAGTCTTTTGGGGGCCTGGTTCAATTATTTTTTGGCTATGCGTCTGGGAAGGCCTGCTCTTCAACTCCTTATCCTGCGTTACGGCAAGTTTTTCTTCCTCCCGCCAGATATCCTTGCGCGTATGGAGAAATTTTTTGCCGAGCACGGCCATATTAGCACCTTTGTGGGCCGTTTGATTCCAGGCGTGCGCCAGTACATAAGTCTTCCTGCCGGGCTAGGCCGTATGAACTTGCCCCTTTTTTCTTTTTATACCGGTCTTGGAGCAGGGATATGGGTGTGTATCCTCGCCGCTGCCGGTTACCTGGTAGGAGCCAATGAGGCTCTCTTAAAGGAATGGCTTCATCGTAGCTCAGCTCTTTTGCTACTGTTTTCTTTGATGCTGGTGACCCTTTATATATTTTTTAAGCGTCGCTATCGCCGTAGTAGTTAAAGTAAGGCTCTTTGTTTGAGATGGTCTATGTCTAAAAAGGCCGGTTCCTCAAGGTAAAAGAGAAAGCCCTTTGGCCTTTTTCCGAAAATAGAGCGAAGAATCTCTTGGTATAAGCTTACCTGTTTTTCATGGGAGCGGCGGCGGCCGCCCAGTTTATACTCAATAACCACCGGGCCGTGGCTTGTTATGACCAGGCGGTCTATCCTGTGCAGTTTTCCTTTCTGGTCGTGCACTTCAATTTCTTTGAAGACTTCCACTCCTTCTTCAAAATAGGATCTTACCTCTTTAAGTAGAAGGGCTTTTGTTAGTATTTTAGAAAGCCGCTTTTCTGTTTCCCAAAAATCTTCTCTAAAGCGTGGGTCAAAAAGGGCGAGAGCCCTTTTAAGGGCCAGTTTAACTGCTTGCGAAAGCTCTTTACGCTGGTAATCCCTGGGCAAAGGTGGCAGAAAATAAAGGGCTTGGTGGGCAATTTTACCGTAACTTATTTCTCGGCTGCGTTCTCCCAATAATTCCAGGTCATAGCGACGCACTCGAAGATTAAGACGCATTTTGAAACCCCAGTTCGTATAAGAAATCTCTTACAATATCTCCTGTGCCAAACTTTTCTCTGGATGCCTTTTTTTCGGAAACGAATACGAAAAGTTCTTCTTTAGCCCTGGTAAAGGCCACGTAAAGAAGGTTCAGATTTTCCAGGGCTTGAGCCGCCCGTTCCCGTAAAACTTTTTCTTTTATAGGTCCAGGATAGGGCTTCTGGGCGTAAGCCAGGCTACCTTCTTCAAGAGAGATTAATCTAGGGGTTTTTATTTCCCAATGGATAAATGGTAGAAAAACAATATCAAACTCAAGCCCTTTGGCTGCGTGAATGGTTAAGATACGCACGGCAGAGATCTCTTCTGGAAGCCCCAGACGTTCTTCTGGGGCCTTTTCTTCCCATTTTTCAAGGAAAGACGAAAGCCCTGCTCCTTCCTGCTCAAAACTAAGAACCAGGGAAAGAAATCTATGCAAGAAGGCCTCTTCGGCTTGAAAGCGTTCATAGATCTTGAAAGTAAACATTATCTCACGCACCAGATCGTAAGGCGAGAGAAAACCAGCTTTGGCCAGGAGTGGCTCCAGATATTTCTGGTAAGCTTCCGGGTCGTATTGGGCCAGAAGGTTTTTTAAGGGGGCTTTTTGGCCAGCTTTAAGCCAGAACTCTTTGGGGATCTGGAAAAAACCCTGGGCAACCGGGCTTCTTAAAAAGCCTGCCAGGGCTACTTCATCATAAGGGTAGTCAAGAAAGGAAAGTAGCGAAATCAAGGCCTTGACCACAGAAGAACTGGTGAGCCTCAGGGCATTTTCTGTTACCGCTGGAACTCCCATTTCAAAAAGAAGGGCCGCCATTTCTTCAGCCTGGTCATTAGTGCGTACCAGGATAGCCAGACTTTTCTGGCCAATGAGAGAGGCTTTTTTTTGTAATATGTCTTTTAGCTTTTCTTTTAAAGCTTCTTCCTGGGCTTCCCGGGTGTCTCCCTGATAAAAAATTATTTTTACTATACCACCAGGCTTTTTTTCAGGAAGTTTTTGCTCTACCTGGGAAAAGGTGTTGCAAATAAAGCTGGATAACTGTTCGGTATGCGGGCAGACTAACACGCCTCGTTTACGCGTTTCTTCAGGATGAAGCATTTTTAAGGCGATGTTTTGGGCGTGTTTTTCTTTAGCCAGGAGTTTGAAAAACTGGTTGTTGAATCTTACTAGTTGTTCTTTAGCCCGCCAGTTATAGAGCAAAGGTTCATCTATTAGTTCTGCTGGAAGCTCCTGAGGCACCAGGTTGAAGAGCTTGGGGTCTCCTCCTCGCCATACATAAATGGCCTGTTTTATATCGCCCACGTAGGTCAAAGTGCCCCCCTGGCTTAAGGCCTCTTCTACTAAAGGCTTTAAAGCAGCCCATTGTTGCTGGCTGGTATCCTGAAACTCATCTATCAGGAAGTGTCTGAATTTTGCACCAAGTTTGCAATAAACAAGGGGAACTCCTTCTTCCCGAAGGAATTTCTCCACCACTTCTATCCAGCCGCCGCCGTGAATGAGCCCTTCCTGGCGGCGCAACCTTTCAAGTTCTTCTTTTAGTTTTTCGTAAAGGCGGGCATAGGGAATAAGTCTTACAATGGCTTTGGCCAAAAGATATTCTTCAAGGCTTTCTCTAAAGTCCTGATATAGTGTCTCCAGGTGTTCAGGGATAAAACGGCCTTTGAACAATTCTTTCACGCTATTTTTATGAAAAGGGGTAGCGTAAAAATTTTCTATGGGGTCAAGGAACTTAGACTCCCACGTTGGATATCTGAAAGTTAGATTTTCCTGGTTAACGGCTCCAAGAAATTGGCTGGCTTTAGTTTTTACTTTTTCGGCAAGCTCTTCAAGGAGATAGTCTTTTTCGTTTCTGGCCAGCGCTTTACCTTTAAGTTCGTGGCGGAAGAGGTCTAATAAGGTTTTACGGATAGATCTTTCGGGGTTAAAGCCACTTCGTGTTTCTATTTCCAGAAAAGTTATCAAGACCTCTCGAAAAATATCCTGTATGTCATTTTTGCCTTCCCGTAGAGAAAGAAGCAGATGGTCGTAAGCCCTGTTTAATAGCACGTCTTCTTTAAGTTCGGCTTCAAGGTCTGGCCTAAGGCCTGCCTCAAGGGCTACTCCCTTCAAAATGCTAAAAATTAGGGAATCAATAGTGCGCACCTGAAGGTCGTTGAAATTTTCAAAAATAACCTCAAGCCATTTTAGGGCCGCTTGAGGTGAAAGGTTTGTATCACTTGAGAGCAGTTTTCCTTCAGGAGTTTTGAGAGCAATACTTTTTAAGGCCTTTATAAGGCGCTCTTTCATTTCGGCGGCTGCCTTGTTGGTGAAGGTGATAGCTACAACGGAACGCAAACTGGCCGGACTGGGCGTAAGCTCAGCCAAAAGTTCAAGGAATCGGCTGGTTAAACGGTAAGTTTTTCCAGCCCCGGCTGAAGCTTCTATCCTGAGGATGCAGGGACTATTCATCTTTCGGGCGCTTGATTTCTATTTTAAAGAATATTTCCTGCCTTTCTTGAGGGGCAAGCTTGAAGCGCCATATTACTTTACCATCAGGATGTTTTTCAGCCCAGGGCGGATTGGCATAAGCTTTGATTTTGACTTCTTTTTTGCGGCTTACAGGGACTCTATCTATGACTTCTATCTCAAAGGGGCGCTTGTAATGATTTGTTAGCTGGGTTTTTAACTCGCGCAAGCGGGTTTTTTTACCAAAAAGGCTATCTCCCTTGATGTCTTTTAGGACCTCCCGTTTTACCTCAAGGAGCGGGGCCTGGCCGAAATAAAGATGGCTCTTTATGCCGGGGTTAAGGGGCCCGATGTTTCCTTTACCTACCAGAGCATCGTCTAGATAAAATCTTGCTTTTAAACGAGGAAAACTTTTGTCAGGGATAAGGTCTGCCCGGAAGAAGGCTTTGCTTACTGCATAAAGAGGCACTTCTAGAAGAATTTTCTCTGTTTTTAATGTTTCTTCTTCCAGGGTTACGGCGGTGGGGCTTCCAGAAGGTAAATTTATGCCCTGAATAATTATTCTTTCCCACACCCCACCAGGGGCTTCTTCTCTTTTTACTTCGGCACTAAGGTCTTTTACGGCTTCAACGGCTTTATGAAGTAAAGGTTTAGGGCGAGGAGGAAAATCGTCTATTATCCAGGGAGAAAAAGGGGGTGGACTTAGCACCGCGAAAGTTTCTCCTCTGGGATAAAAGGCAAGGGTTATTTTCTCCCAGGAGAGGCCACTTTTTTGAGTTATTAGAGCCTGAGCTTTAATGGTTAATTCCCGGGAGCGAGTGTTTAGAAAGCAGTCATAACTTTCTTGCCAGGAGATAAGTTTTCTGGCCGGATATCTCACTTCTAAAAAACCATCTCCTTCAGCAATAACCTTTAAAACCGAAGTGTTAAAAGAAATTATCTGGCTTTCCAGTTCTTTAAGGCGTTTTTTGAGGGCTTTTATTCCTTTTTCTTTGCTTAATTTTTTAGTTGTCAAGTTTTTCCATTGTTTGTGGTACCTCTCAAAAACCTGGGGAGAGGGGACTTCTCTTTTTCCTTTAAGGGCTTCTTCAATAAGGCTTATTTCCTGATTTATGATTTGAAGCTCTTCATTAAGGGTTTCAAGTTTTTTTCTGATTTCTTGAATTTTAAGGGTTAAAGGATCTTTTTTGGAACCTCTTTCTAGGGAAAGTGATAAGATTTTTACTCCACTTGAAGCTTTAAAACTTATTTCTCTAGGTGAGACCTCTCGCGCTAACATTAAAATATTTGTTCCTGCTTTTAGAGGGAACTCTTCTAAAACAAGAACTTCATGCTGGTAAAACTGTATTTCTTTCACTCTAGCCTGAGCCGGCCAGGAGAATATTAGCAAAAACAACAAAAAACAAAGAGAAAGAATAAGCCTTTTCATAGTAAATCCTCCATCCTTTGCAAGAGGATAACCTATTTTGTGGGACAGGCAAACTTTTAAGCCTCACCAAAATCTGTCCGATAAAAGGGACAGGCAAAATAGGCAAAATTATTAAAAGGAGGTTTCGGCATGCCACGTATCCCTCGTTTCTTCATGAACGACCCAAAAGCGGCTTATCACGTCATCTCCCGCACGGCTTTACCCGGGCACAACGTCCTTGGCCCTGAAGAAAAAGACTACCTCCTTAACCTCATCCGCTGGCTCTCTCAGGTCTATTTCGTGGAAGTTTACGGCTTTGCCATCATGGGCAATCACTTCCATCTACTCTGCCGCATGCTCCCTGAAGACCAGTTCTCTGACGAAGAAGTGAAACGCCGTATAAAGCTCTATTACGGCCAGAAACGCAAAATTTTTTTCTACGAAGAGCTAATCAAAAAGTGGCGAGCTAGACTTGGTAACCTTTCCCGCTACATCCAAGACGTAAAACAGCGCTTCTCTCGCTGGTACAACAAGCGGGTTGAGAGGAAGGGCTACTTTTGGGCGGACAGATTTAAGTCCGTAATCATTGAAACTGGTGAGGCGCTCCTTAATTGTTTGGCTTACATAGAACTAAACCCAGTGCGGGCAGGGATAGTGGGTAAGCCAGAGGACTATCGCTGGTGCTCGCTGGGATATCGGTCAAGAAGAGGGTCAAGAAGAGGGACAGGCAAAAATTTTCTTTCGCTTAATTTAGGGCTTACCAGCTGGGAAAACAAGTCTGAAAAAGAAAGGCTTGAGCTTTTACGGGAGTTTGTTTACGGGAAGGGCGGGCTAGGAGAGCCAGAAATAGGGACAGGCGAAATTTTCAGGCAAAGGGTCAGATATTTTACCGAGAGCCTGGCCATAGGAAGTAAAGGGTTTGTGAATAAGGCAGCTGTCAAATTAAAAGAGTTCCTAGGGTTCAAACGAAAAAAAAGTAGAAAAATAAAAAGTTTGGCTATAGCAGAAATGTTAATTTTGTAGCTTTAAATATTTTTTACCAAGTAGTGAAAAGTGTTTTACCCAGAGTTAATTAAGCGTTATGCTTGTCCGAAAATTTGTAAATCTTTATGAATGCTTGAAGTTGAAGTAAAATTTTTACACTTCAGTACTAAGGAGGTAAGCCGTGGCCAAAAAGAGGGTTCATGTCTATATTTCAGGTTTGGTCCAGGGAGTTTGGTTCAGGGCTTACACCAAGGAAGAGGCTGAAAAACTTGGCCTCAAAGGCTGGGTTAGAAACCTTCCTGATGGCCGGGTGGAAGCGGTTTTTGAAGGGGACGAAGAGGCCATTGAGGCCATGATAAAGTGGTGCCACAAAGGCTCTCCCATGTCTCGCGTGGAAAAAGTAGAGGTTATAGAAGAGCCTTACACCGGCGAGTTTGATAAATTCGAAATAAGGTACTAGCTATGATAAACCAGGAAAGGCTTAAGCAATTCTTTCTGGATCTGGCCCACATAGAAAGTCCTTCACGGCGTGAAGGAGCGGTTGCCCGTTATCTCCAGGAAAAGTTTAAGACCCTGGGAGCCAGCTGCCTTTTTGATGATTCTGCCCCTCATACTGGCTCAGAAGTAGGTAACCTTGTAGTTAAACTCAACCCTTCTGCTAAGGCCAAAGTCTTTTTAGCCGCACATATGGACACCGTTGAACCTACAGATTCTCCCAAAATCATTTTTGCCAACGGAGTCTTTAAAAGCGATGGTCGCACCATTTGCGGAGCTGATGATAAAAGCGCCATTGCCATATTCCTTGAGCTAGCCCACGTGATAAAAGAAAACAGGCTTGATATCCCTGTTGAGTTTGTTTTTACCACCTGTGAGGAAATAGGCCTTTTAGGCGCCAAACATTTTGACTATAGTTTGCTTTCTGCTCCCTTTGGCTATGCCCTTGATAGTGAAGATCCCCTTGAATTAATCAATAAAGCTCCAGAAGCCATAAGATTTACCATCAAGGTTTTGGGCAAGGCTGCCCACGCTGGTATTAATCCTGAAGCCGGTATTAACGCCATAAAAATTGCTTCTAAGGCTATTGCGGGTATTCCCCTTGGCCGCATTGATGAAGAGACTACAGCCAACATTGGCACCATAACGGGCGGTAAAGCCACCAATATTGTTCCTGAAGAGGTAGTCCTTGAAGGAGAAGTAAGGAGCCATAGCCGGGAAAAGCTTGAGGCTCAATGGGGGCATATTCTTTCAAACTTTGATAGAGCGGTTAAAGATTATCCCCAAAAAGAGAAAGACTTGCCAAAAATTAACTATGAGAAAATAAAAGACTATCCCCTCATGTACGTAAGCGAAGACCACCCGGCTATAAAAATAGCCCTCAAAGCGGCAGAAAACCTAGGTCAGAAACTGCGCATTTGTGCCACTGGAGGTGGTTCTGACGCGAATATTTTCAACGAAAACGGCTTCCCCTGTGTTATCCTGGGAACAGGTATGAAAAAGGTGCACTCTACTGAAGAATATCTCCCTTTTGATGAATTTTTACTGGCAGCTCGTCTTACTCTTGAGATTCTAAAAGAGGCGGCAGGATAATCCTCACTCTGGCGCCGCCTTCCGGGCGGTTTTCAAGGAGAAGCTCCCCTCCGTGGAAAAGAATTATCTGGCGGCTTACCGCCAGCCCCAGGCCCGTGCCTCCAGGCTTGGTTGAATAGAAAGGGCGAAACAGGTCTTTAACTTTGTCCTCAGGGATTCCAGGGCCTGTATCTTCAACGATAATTTCTGCGCCTTTGTCTGTAAGTTCGGTGTGAACCCACACTTCTCCTCCTTCAGGGGTAGCCTCCCAGGCATTGTTTAAAATGTTCCACAGCACCTGTTTTATTTTTTCAGGGTCTGCGGATACCTTTAAATTTTTTTCCGTAAGTTCAACTAATAGCTTTTGCTTGCGGGCTTTGAACTGGTTAATGGCCATCTGGGTTACTTCTTTTACCAGAGAATTAATATCAACTACCTGGCGTACTACTTCTATTTTTTTTGTCTTGGCCAGCATGTTTTGTAAGATTTTTTCAAGTCTTTCCGTCTCAGCCAGCACCATTTGGGCCTTTTTATAAAGGATTGGATTATCTTTGGCGAGCTCGCAAAGAATTTCTGAAGCCAACTTAAGGCTGGTCAGAGGGTTTTTGATTTCGTGTGCAATACTCGCGGCAAGTTGAGCGGTGGTGGATAGCCTTTCAGCTTCCAGTAAACGCTGCTGATATTCTTTTAGTTCCTTTGCCATCTGATTTAAGGCTTGAGCCAGGCTTTTTACTTCTCTAGGCCCTTTTTCAGGGATTTCTTTCCATTTTCCACGGCCAATTTGTTTGGTTTCTTCAGCCAGTTCTTCTAATGGCTGAGTGATTGAGCGGCTAAAAATCCAGCTTACCACCAACATAAATACCAGACCAGCAAAAGAAGTGTAAATTAAGCCGAATATTAAGTTTTCTTTTATTTGTTCTTCGGTAGTAGTTGGTAAAAGGATGCCAAAATAAGCAGAGATATCTTTAGTAAGGTTTGCTTCAAAGAGAATAAAACGATATTTTTTATTGTTTATATTTATTTTCTTTACTAAAGGCCCTCTTTTCAAGTTTTCAGTTTCTTCTTTAGAAAGAACCTTTAAATTAGATGGCAAGTTTTCTTTTTCTAAAGAAGATAACAATAATTTTCCCTGTTTATTGTATAAAAAAACTTCACCACCTATAATTCTTTTTAGGCTTAATATGGCTTTATCATTTAACTCTTTGTTTTGGTCTAAAACAATATAAACCAGTTTTTTAGTGTTTTTAGTTTCCAGCTCATCTATTATTTCGGAAGTGAAAGAAATAGAAGTATAAGCAAAGTAAATGCTGATGAAAAGAAATAGAAAAAAATAAGCAATGATTAGCCTTTTAAACATAAAAAGACCCAGAAAAATTTATAGAGTTTGAGATTGCTTCGCTCGCAATGACAGCGTAAGAAAAAAGTGATCCACAAAGGATGAAAAAATGTCCACTATGAGAGAATGAAATTGTCTTCATTTAACAAGGCTCTCATAAAAACTTTTCTTTTAGCAGGTTTTGTAATTCGTAAAAGCTATTTACATGAAAGTCAGCTTCTAGTTTTGGGTTTTTAAAGGCCACCAGAGGTACATTTAAGGCCTTAGTCAGCTGGTAATCTACTTCGGTATCTCCTACATAAAGCACTTCTTTCGGTGTCACTCTAAAGTGATCAAGTATCATTTTAAGGGCCTCAGGGTGTGGTTTGGGCTTGGGTGAAATGAGGGCCGTTACAACCAGATCAAAAAAAGGCTCATAATTAAAGATTTCCAGCAGCCGTCCCATGGTAGTGGTGCGATTGGTAGAAATAGCCGTTTTAACCGGCGGGCGAATCGTTTTTATTAGTTCTTTGAGCCCTGGTTCGGGTTTCATCAGATGAATAAATCTTTCGTAATTTAGCTTTTTCTGAAACTCAAGGGCTTTTTCTATCATCTCTGGCTGGTTTCTGAAGAGATAGCGTACCGAGTTTTCTGCGGTTTGCATGTGTACCACTTCTAACTCGTCTTCAGAAAGGGGAGGGCGCCCCATGGCCTCACAGATGGCGTTATAATAAACCCGGTTCGCCTCCCGTGAGTCAAAAAGGACGCCATCGCAATCAAATACTAAAAGTTTTAATACGCTTCCAGCTTCCATTGGCCATTCTCTATTTTGACAATAATCATGGAATCAACGTCAAGGCCGCAGTGATCTTTTGGACTCAGACGATAAATACCAGAAACTCCTACGTAACCGTTTATCTTTTCCAGTTCATTGCGGATACCTTCTCGGTCAGGGCCGGCTTTTTTCATAGCCAGTACCAGAAGGTTTACCGCGTCCCAGGCGTAGCCCGAGTGGGTGTTAATGGGAAACTTTTTATCAAGCTTATAAACTTCTTTGTATAAATAAACGAAGTGAGCTATTACCGGCTTTTGGGGGTCTGAGTCTGGAAGTTGCTCCCAGGCCATAAGTTTGGTTGAGGGCATGAGGTTACCTTCAGCTGCTGGCCCGGCTATTTCAATGTATTTGGGGTCAGGTAAGCCGTGGCACTGGAAAAGGGGCACTTTGATACCCAGGCGCTTAACATTTTTGGCCACGTTGGCTCCGGCCGGGCCAATAGTCCAGCAGATAATGACCTGGGGTTTTTTGGACACTAAACGCCTTAGTTGGCCACTCATATCTGTGTCAGTGGGGTTAAAGCTTTCTTCGCCCACAATGGTTAAGCCAAATTCAGGAGCCAGTTTTTTAAGCCAGCGCCGGCCGTCCTGGCCAAAACCATCAGAAGCCGTAAGTATAGCTACTCTTTTTAGGCCCTTTTCTCGCAGGTAGATATAGATTTTCTTAACAGCTGTTGATGAACGCTGAGGAGCTTTAAAAATGAATCTTGCTGTTCCAAATCGTCCGCCTTCCATAATAACCGGGTCACCACCCACGGTCATGACAATGGGCACACGGGCTTTTTCCACAATTGGTTTTATGGCCATACCAGTGCCTGTACGTGTAGGGCCAATGAGAGCTACCACTTTTTCCACTTCAATTAGGCGCTTTACCGCCATGACAGCCTTGGTAGGGTCTCCTTCAGTGTCTGCCATGATCAATTTTATGGGGCGGCCGTTTATTCCTCCCTGTTTATTTATCTCATCTACCGCCATTTCAGCTACCAATTTAGTGGGTGTGCCTATAAAAGCCGCCGGACCTGATAGGGCAAAAAGGGCGCCTATCTTTATGGGTTCCTTTTCAGAGGCCAAAATTGGCGTGCTAAAGCCTAAAAGTAAGATCAGGAAAAATAATAAAAGCCTTTTCATAGTTACCTCCTTTTAAGACTTTCTGGTTAAAACATATTGGGCAATATCGGTTAAAAGCTCTCTGGTAGGTGAATGGTCAAACCTGGCTAACTCCTCACAGGCCTTATCAACAAATTCTCTGGCTTTTTGGCGAGTGGCGTCAAAGGCGTCATACTTTTCAAGAAGCTCACAGGCCCGCCTAAAGTTTTCAGGGGTGGCGGCCTCTTTTTCTTTTATAAGGGCTATTAGTTCTTCACGATCAGCTGGATTGGCCCTTTCCATAGCGATGATGTAAGGCAGGGTGACTTTGCCTTCTTTGAAGTCTGTGCCTATGTCTTTTCCGGTTTCGTCTTTTGCGCCGAGGTAATCAAGCAAATCGTCAGTTATCTGAAAGGCATAGCCTAAGTAAGTGCCAAAGGCCTTAAGGGCTGGGCGCTCCCAGCTATTTCCTCTGGCGTGAATGGCCCCTACCTCACAGGCGGCAGCCATGAGCGCTGCCGTTTTTCTGAAAATTACCTCAAAATAACTTTCTTCCGTTAGTTCTACATTATCCAAATTAATAAGCTGAAGAACTTCCCCTTCACTCATGAGTGTGGTGGTTTCTGAAATGACGTCAAGCACGTCCATGTTTCCTTCTTCTACGGCGATACGAATAGCCCTTGAGTACAAAAAGTCTCCCACCAGAATTACCGCCTGGTTCCCCCAGAGATGATGGGCTGCCTTACGCCCGCGGCGGAACTGGGCCCCGTCCACCACGTCGTCGTGAAGGAGTGTGGCGGCGTGTAAGTATTCAAAAAGCACTGAAAGGCGATAGGTTCTGGGGCTGGTTGGCTCACCACAAAGACGAGCTGAAAGGACCATGAGAAGTGGCCTTAACCGCTTGCCCCCGGCAAATAAAATATGCCGGCTAACTTCATTTATAAAAGGCACGTAAGAGGCAAAATTTTGCGAAAGGGTTTTTTCTATTTTTTCCAGGTCCGGGGCAATGGCTGCTAGGATTTCTTGTTTCGTCCTCATAAGGCCTCCATTTTTGGCTCACTTTAGCAGAAATTTTTGCTGAAATAAACTTCAAGTTGGTCTATATTTCAGGCAGAAATACCAGGAGGCCAAAAATGAAACCTAAAAAAATTGTCCTGGCTTACTCTGGCGGGCTTGATACTTCAATAATTCTCAAGTGGCTCAAAGAGACCTACGGCTGTCCAGTAGTGGCTTACTGTGCCAATATTGGGCAGGAGGAAGACTGGGAAGCCGTAAAAGAAAAGGGGCTTTCTACAGGGGCTGAAGAGGTCATCATTCGTGACCTTCGGGAAGAGTTTGTTAAAGACTTTGTTTTTCCGGCCATTAAGGCCAATGCCATATATGAAGGTGGTTATCTCCTCGGCACTTCTTTGGCCAGGCCTTTAATTGCTAAAGAGCAGGTTAAGATTGCCAGAGAAGTAGGAGCAGACGCCGTGGCTCACGGTGCCACTGGTAAAGGGAATGATCAGGTGCGCTTTGAACTTACTTATATGGCTCTGGCCCCGGACTTAAAAATTATAGCCCCCTGGCGAGAGTGGGAATTTAAGGGACGCGAGGACCTTATAGCCTTTGCAGAAAAACACGGCATCCCGGTGCCTGTGACTAAAGAAAAGCCCTATTCCATTGACGCCAATCTTTTTCATACCAGTTACGAAGGTGGTATCCTTGAGGACCCATGGCAGGAACCTCCAGACGATATGTTCCAGATGACCGTCTCCCCTGAGAAGGCTAAAGACGAACCCGAGTACCTTGAAATTTACTTTGAAAAGGGAGAACCAAAGGCCATAAACGGCGAAGAACTATCGCCAGCCACCCTCCTTGAAAGGCTTAACAGGATTGCTGGAGTTCACGGCATCGGCCGGGTAGATATGGTAGAAAACCGCTTTGTAGGTATAAAAAGTCGCGGTGTTTACGAAACTCCTGGAGGTACGGTGCTTCACGTGGCGCATCGGGCCTTAGAACATCTCACCATGGATCGCGAAGTAATGCATCTTAGAGATAGCCTTATACCCAGGTTTGCCGAGATGATTTACTATGGCTTCTGGTATGCTCCAGAAATGGAAGCCCTCATGGCCTTTATTAACGAGACCCAGCAAAACGTAACCGGCACGGTGCGCTTAAAGCTTTACAAAGGGAATGTTATGGTGGTTGGGAGAAAAAGTCCTAAATCTCTTTATCTGCAGGAGCTTGCCACTTTTGAAGCTGATACTCTCTACAACCAGAAAGACGCCGAAGGTTTTATCAAGCTTCAGGGGCTTCGCCTTAAGGTTAAGGCCATGCTTGAAAAGAAATTAATTTAAAGGGAGGTTTATATGAAGATATTCGTTGATACAGCGGTGCTTGAAGAAATAAAGGCTGTCAAAGAAATGGGCATTTTAGATGGGGTAACCACTAACCCTACGCTGGTCTCAAAAACTGGAAAGCCCTGGAAAGAGGCCATCCTTGAAATTTTAAAAGAAGTGCCAGATAAACCGGTTTCTGTTGAGGTAATTGCCACTGATTGTGAAGGCATTAAGAAAGAAGCCAAGGAGCTGGCGAAACTTGGGCCCAATGTGGTGGTGAAAATCCCCTGTATTGAAGAGGGCTTAAGGGCCATTTCTGAGATGCACCGTGAGGGGGCCAAGGTAAAAACCAATGTAACCCTTGTGTTTTCGCCTCTTCAGGCCCTGCTGGCCGCCAAAGTAGGGGCTACTTATGTTTCTCCTTTTATTGGCCGTATAGATGACATTTCTTACGACGGCATGCAGGTGCTGGAAGAAATCGTTGATATTTATGACTTCTACGGCTTTGAAACGGAGATTATTGCCGCCAGCATTAGACATGTTGACCATGTGCGCCGTTGTGCCGCTCTGGGAGTGGATATAGCCACTATTCCTTTTAAGGTTATCAAACAGATGTACCGCCATCCCCTGACGGACAAGGGTCTTGAGCGCTTCCTGGAAGACGCTAAAAAGGCAGGTATAAGTATTTAGCATTGCCAGGTTAACGCTTTCTTAAAACGGGTTTAGCCTCAAAAGAGGTAACATGGATTTAACCGTAAAAATAGCTGGCCTTACCTTTAAAAATCCGGTGCTTCTGGCTTCAGGCACCTGGGGTTTTGGGGAAAAGCTTAAGAATTATCTGGACTTATCTTCTCTGGGTGGCCTGGTTACCAAAGGTATTTCGCTAAAACCACGGGAAGGTAACCCGCCACCCAGGATTGCAGAAACTCCCTGCGGCCTGATAAATGCCATTGGCCTTGAAAACCCGGGTGTAGAAATATTTAAAAAGCATGTCCTTCCACCAATACTTGCCTGGAAAACCCATGTATTAGTAAACATTTTTGGTGAAACTATAGACGAATTCCTGGCTGTAGCCGAAGCCCTTAAAGACGAACCCATTTCAGGGCTTGAATTAAATGTTTCATGTCCTAATGTGGCCAAGGGAGGCCTTGCCTTTGGCCATGACCCGGCTACGGTCAAAGCCCTGGTGGAAGAGCTAAGAAAAACTTACCCGGGCTTTCTGGTGGTAAAGTTGCCTCCAGTAGGCCCGGTCTTAGAGGTGGCCCGTACGGTGCTTGAGGCAGGGGCTGACGCTTTAACCGTGGCCAATACTTATCCGGCCCTTGCGGTTGACCTTACGAATCGCCGCCTGGCCCTTGGCCGCGGAACAGGCGGCCTCTCAGGCCCGGCTATAAAACCTCTTACCCTTAAGCTGGTTTATGACCTTTATCGGGAACTAAAAGCCCCTATCTTTGGTTGCGGGGGTATAACTTCGGGAAGAGACGTCCTGGAATATATTTTTTGTGGAGCTAAAGCCGTGCAGGTGGGCACCGCCACCCTTCTTGACCCTGAAAACCCTGGTAAAATCCTGGCAGAGATTGAGCAAGAGCTTGAAAAACTTGGTGAAACCAGGTTAGAAAATCTTTTCGCCGGGCTTTTTAAATCTAAACATTGACTTTTCTCAACCTCAGGGCATTGAGAACTACAGAAACTGAACTCATGGCCATGGCTGCGGCAGCTATGGCTGGCGAAAGCCTGATGCCCCAAAAAGGATAAAAAATACCAGCCGCCAGAGGGATAGCCAGAACATTATAGCCAAAAGCCCAGAACAGGTTTTGCTTGATAATCCGCAGGGTGGCCCGCGAAAGTTTAACGGCTTTTACCACGCCGCGGAGGTCTGGCCGTATTAGGGCAATATCTGCCGCCTCAAGAGCAATATCTGTTCCAGAGGATACAGCCAGCCCGCAGTTTGCTTCAGCCAGGGCAGGAGCATCGTTTATACCGTCTCCTACCATGAGTACTCTGCGCCCCTTGTTTTTTAGTTCTTTTATTTTTTCCTGTTTCCCATGCGGTAAGACCTCAGCCCAGTAACCATCAAGGGAAAGCTCTTGCGCAATGGCTGCGGCGGTCTTTTCCTGGTCGCCGGTTAACATGTAAACTGAAAGGCCGAGCTTTTTAAGGGCGTTAACGGTTTCCTTGGCTTCATCTCTAAGGGTGTCAGCTAGGCCTATAATCCCTAAAACTTCCTTCTCTAGGGAGACTAAAACCACTGTATGTCCCTTTTTAGTTAGCCTTTCAAGGCCTTTAATGATTTCTTGGGGTAACTCAAGGTCCTCAAATAAAGAAATTTTTCCAATGCGGGCCTCTTTTCCCTGAACCCGACCTATCATTCCCTTCCCCGGGATAGCCTTAATATCTTGAGCCTCAGGAGGCGAGAAATGTTTGGCTTTTTCAAAGATGGCTTTTGAGAGTGGATGTTCAGAATATTTTTCAAGGGCCCCGGCTACCTGAAGAAGGGTTTCTATTTTCTTGCCAGGGGCAGGAATCAGGTCTTTAACTTTGGGTTTTCCCAGGGTAAGGGTGCCGGTTTTGTCAAACACACAGGTATTAACCCGGGCGGCCTCTTCAAAAGCCAGGGCGTTTTTTACCAGCAGCCCTTCTCCTGCGGCCCGGCCAATAGCCACCATCACCGCGGCTGGAGTGGCCAGCCCCAGAGCACAGGGGCAGGCTATCACCAGGACAGACACAAAAACCAGCAAAGCATTAGTTAGTTTGGGGTGAGGGCCAACGGTGTACCAGATGCCAAAAGTTATCAGGGATATGGTTATCACTGACGGCACAAAAATGCCAGCTACTTTATCAGCCAGACGCTGGATGCGGGCTTTAGAGCTCTGGGCTTCTTGTACAAGGCGAGCAATGGTGGCAAGAACTGTATCCCGGCCTACTTTTTCCACTTTTACCTTAATTACTCCGTGAAGATTGACGGTGCCACCTATCACTTTGTCTCCTGGCTTTTTTTCAGCCGGAAGGCTTTCACCAGTTAACATGGACTCATCTACGGTGCTCTCCCCAGAAATAATTTCTCCATCGGCGGGAATTCTTTCTCCCGGGCGGACAATTACAATATCCCCGGGTATTAAAGCCTCAACTGGTACTTCTATTTCCTGGTCATGGCGAACTAAACGAGCAGTTTTAGGGGTAAGGTCAAGGAGTTTTCTAACGGCTTCGCTGGCTTTGCCCCTGGCCTTGGTTTCAAGGTATCTGCCAATGAGGACAAAGGTAATGATCATGGCGGCCGAGTCGTAGTAAACATGTAAGGGGATACCCGCCGCTAAAAGGGGCTTCGGATAAAAGGTGACCAGAGTGGAGTAGAGATAAGCCGAAAGAGTCCCCATGGAAACTAGAGTATTCATGTCCGCAGCACGATGCTTTAAAGTTTTGGTTGCTTTTATCAGGAATTCAGAACCTGAAACAAACTGAACCGGCGTGGTCAGGGCAAATAAAAGCAAAAAGCGCCATTTTTCAGGGATGGCCAGCACAAAGGGAAAGAATTTGCCCATGGAAAGCACAAAAATAGGTATAACAAGGATCAGGCTTAAAATGAGTTTAAGACGAAGTTTCTGGAGATGGTCTTTTTCTTCTGAGGGGGTGACTTCTCTGGCAAGGCCTACGAAGGTATAACCTTCTTTTTCTATTGTTTCTCTAATTTCAGCCAGAGAAAGCTTTGACGGGTCAAAAAGGACTCTAGCGGTTTGGGCAGCAAAGTTTACCTGGGCTTCTTTTATTCCTTTAAGCTTTAAAAGAGCTTTTTCAATACGAGCGGCACAGGCAGCACAGTTCATGCCACTTACTTTAAAAATTATTTCTTTTTCTTTTGATATAGCCATACGGACCTTTTAGAGTGTCATCATGAGAAAAACAATCTGTTTAACTTTCCACCTGATAACCGGCTTCTTTAATAGCGGCTTTAATCTCATCCAGAGAAAGATCGTCTGGTTTATCAAGAGAGACCATACCGGTTTGTAAGTCCACCTTGACTTCTTTTATCCCTGGTAGTTCTAAAAGGGCTTTTTCAACCCTTTTTACACAATGCATACAATTCATACCTGAAACTTTTAGTTCTAAATTTGACATAATTTACTCTCCAAAATAATGTTTAAATCTTAAATAACTATTTTGAGGCAACGATGGTTGTTTTATCAGCTCCGGTGTTTCCGGTTTTAGAGTCAAAGGCGTAGGCCACCAGTTCATAATTACCGGGTTCTTCTAGTTTTATATAGGTTTCAAAACAGTTGCGTTTTCCACAAAAGGTAAGTTCCTTCCGGGAGACTATATTTTCTTCCTTTTTTATAAAGGCGGCAACTTCGTACATTTCAGGGGGCCAGTATGTTTTAGGGGCAATGGGGCAGCCGCACATAGGGGCCACGTGTACTTTTAAATGAACCTCGGTAGGAACACGCACCGAAGTAGGAGCTGGTGGCTCACAAATCCTTACCACCAGCCCGGGGAAGTCAAGAACAATTCCTTCGCCTTCAATGTGCTTCCCTGGCACTATCCAGGTGGTGATAGAGGCCTTGGCCATGGCCTGGGCCTGGCCATACGGTGCATAAGCTATTATTTCCACCAGGCGTGGTTCATCAAGATCAAGCCAGGCTATAAAGCCCGCGGTGTTCTCATCAGACAATGGGACCCCTCTTTGCCAGGGGGTAGCCATAATGCGTTTGGTGTCTCCGGTGGAACCTTTGATAATCCCCTTATCTAATATTTCTCCTGTTAAATAGTCTTTTACTATTACCAGGGCTCCACCCATGGTAGTGCCAATAAACTTGGCGTCTTTAGCCTTGGCCCTGATGACCACTTTTGTTTTCATTTGAGACCTCCTTTCCCAGGTTTTCTTCTAACCGCCCAAACGTAAAAATGTTTTCCTTCCTTTAAACCCACCCCAGTAGCTCCTTTGGTAAGATATAAAGCCCAGGCCCAGGTAGGCTCATAAAAACTGGTGGTAGAAGACCAGTAGAATTCTTTTACCTGTTTAAAGGGATGCCCTTGGGGAAGGGCCGGGTCAAAATGGGCACAATCAACCAGGGATTCAAGTTCGTTTATATTTGGAAGACGCCAATCAGAAAATCCCGCAAAATGCTTTTTGTTTAAGTCTTCAACAATTTTAAAGGCTTCTTCCCAGGTTACCAGGCCCTGAGCAAGGTCAGCCAGCTCTGTCCACATAAGGCCTGTTAAACGGTCCAGAACTACCTGGCCTTGCTTTTCAAAGCGGGGGACAGGCCACGAGAGGCCAGCTTGGTATTCGCCGTCTTGCCCTGTGTTCTTACAGGAAATTTTCTTTCCATCCACATTGAAACAGGTTTTCTGGCCGGTGGCAAAGAGTTTTAAGTTTTTGCCAGCTACTGGCCAGAGCAGGCGTTCTTCGTCTTTTCGGCTATAAAACATGCGTCCGCCGCCAAAGTGAATATTCCAGGCATAGCGGGGATTAATGGCGGCAGTGGTAGAAGTCCAGTACCAGCCGTGAAAGACATTTTCAAAAGGATGTTCAGGCTCTAAAACTGGATTTTTGGCTTCTAAATAAAGAAGACTTCTTAGTTCGCGGCGATTAGGGAGTCGCCAGTCCGTTCGGCCTAAAAATTTTTGGCGAGAAAGTTCTTTCACCTGCAAAAGGGTCTCTTCCCAGGACATAGGAAAGGGAAAAAGCAAAGCATCTTTTGGCCAGATAAGGCCTGTCAATAAGTCTTTAACTAGCTCGCCTTTTACTTTGAATCTAGGCGAGAGGTTTTCTCCGAAACGAAACTCCCCGTCCTGGCCAGTTCCTTTGCAAGGGATAATGTCTCCCACCAGATTATAACAATTTTTTTGCCCGGAAGAAATTATCATTGATCTTTGTCAAGAATATTTCTAATCTAAGTTAATATCAAAATTAGTTCTTGTTAAGAGTAGTATAGTTTATGAGGTGCTATCCAGGCGAGACTAATTGCGGCAAAAAGAAGATAGCGGGCACTTTCTTTTGCGTTATTTGAGAGCTACTAAAGTGGCGAAGCCTTCCACAGAATTATTTTTGCCGGGGATTGACATTGGTGGAGAAGGTTTTATGCTTTATATGCCTGCCAAAAAAAAGTTATTTTAGCTCTCCCAGTGAGCCTTCCTTTTAGGCAGGCATCAAAACAGAAAATTCCAGATTAATAGAGGTGGTCAGCAATGTCTGAAACACAGGAAACTTTAAAAGAGGCAGAAAATACCGAAAAAGAAGAATCACAGGAAGTTCTCTCGGACACCCAATCTGAAGCACAAGAAAAGCCAGAAGAAACTGAAGAATCGGAAGAAAAGAAGGAAGTGCCTCCTCCGTTAAGCCTTACAGAGTTACGTAAAAAGTCTCTTTCTGAATTACAGGAACTGGCTCAACAATATGGCCTTCAAGGCCCTCTTTCCATGCGTAAGCAGGAGATAATTTACGCTATCATTCAGGCCCATCTGGAACTTGGCGGCGAAGTTCGTGGCGAAGGTGTTCTTGAGGTCCTGCCAGAAGGCTTTGGTTTTTTGCGTTTCCCGGATTACAGCTATCTTCCCGGGCCAGATGACATTTATGTTTCTCCTTCTCAGATAAGGCGTTTTAACTTACGCACAGGAGATACCATTTTTGGCCTGATTAGGCCGCCTAAAGAGGGTGAGCGCTATTTTGCCTTGCTTAAGGTTGAGAAAATCAACTTTGAAAACCCTGAAAAAGCTCGTTATAAAATCCCTTTTGATAACTTAACCCCTATTTATCCCAACGAATGGCTGCGTCTGGAAACAGACCCTGATAACTTTTCAACCAGGATAATAGATCTGTTTGTTCCTATTGGGAAGGGTCAGCGTGGGCTAATTGTGGCGCCTCCCAGGACGGGGAAAACCATGCTACTTCAAAATATTGCCAATGGCATTGTCCGTAATCATCCTGAGGTATATTTGATTATTCTTCTCATTGACGAACGTCCAGAAGAAGTTACCGACATGGAAAGAAGTGTTCCTAACGCCGAAGTAATTAGCTCTACTTTTGATGAGCCACCCCAGCGTCACACCCAGGTAGCTGAAATGGTAGTGGAAAAGGCCAAAAGGCTGGTGGAACACGGCCGTGACGTGGTCATTTTGCTTGACAGCTTAACCAGACTTGCCCGGGCTTACAATACGGTAGTCCCCTCAAGTGGTAAGCTTCTTTCTGGTGGTATTGATGCCAATGCCCTGCACAAGCCCAAGAGGTTCTTCGGGGCAGCCCGTAATATAGAAGAAGGGGGAAGCTTAACTATTATTGCCACCTGCCTGGTGGATACTGGTAGCCGCATGGACGAGGTAATATTTGAAGAATTTAAAGGCACCGGTAACATGGAAATTCATCTCGACCGCAAACTGGCTGACCGTCGCATCTGGCCAGCTATTGATATTCACAAAAGTGGTACGCGTAAAGAAGAACTCCTGGTGCCACAAGAGGTGCTTAACCGGGTATGGATTTTACGAAAGCTGCTTTCTCCTCTTAACCCGGTGGATTGCATGGAGTTTCTCCTTGACAAGATGAAAGACACCAAAAATAATGCCGAATTCCTGGCAGCTATGAACCGTTAGCTTGCTAAAATCCCAATAACCTTTTTAAATTAAGGGCATAAAAGCTAGGAGGTTAGGAAATGAAAAAGGGAATTCATCCTGAGTATTATCCAAAGGCAGTGGTACGCTGTGCTTGTGGTAATGAAATTATTGTAGGTACTACCGTTCCTGAGATAAGGGTGGAAGTTTGCGCTAAGTGCCATCCGTTTTATACCGGAGAACAGCGCATACTTGACACTTCTGGGCGAGTGGAAAAATTTAAGAAAAAATATGCTGATTTTTACAAAAATATGGAAAAAGAAAACAAGTAAACTATGAGTTTCGCCGCTCATTATCTCAAAAAGTTAGACGAAGTTGAAAAACGTTTTGAAGAGCTTACCGCTCAACTGGGAGACCCAGCGGTGGTAAACGATAGGGAGAAGTACACCCAGATTGCCAGAGAACATTCTGAGCTCTCTGAAATAGTAGAAACTTACCGCCGCTATAAAAAAATTTTAAAAGATATTGAAGATAACAAAGAGCTTTTAGAAGACGCTGACGAAGAAATAGCCAAACTGGCGCGTGAAGAGCTAAAAGAACTTGAAGCTGAGCGGGAAGCCCTTGAGAAGCGTCTTATGCTTCTGCTGGTTCCTAAAGACCCAAACGACGAAAAGAATATCATGCTTGAGATAAGGGCAGGTACAGGCGGTGAAGAAGCAGCTCTTTTCGCCGCAGACCTTTTTCGTATGTATAGCCGTTATGCTGAGCGTAAAGGTTGGGAAGTGGAAATCCTTGACGTGAACCCCACCGGGCTTGGCGGCTTCAAAGAGATAGTAGCGATGATAAAAGGGAAGGGCGCTTATAGCCGCCTTAAATACGAAAGTGGGGTTCACCGGGTCCAGCGTATCCCTGAAACCGAAAGCGGCGGTCGTATCCATACTTCAGCGGTTACAGTGGCGGTGCTTCCTGAGGCCGAAGAGGTTGACGTGGAAATTCGCCCTGAGGACTTAAAGATTGACACCATGCGTGCCAGCGGTGCAGGCGGTCAGCATGTTAACAAAACTGAAAGTGCCGTGCGTATTACTCATATTCCTACTGGTATTGTTGTTTACTGTGCTAACGAGCGTTCTCAGCATCAGAACCGGGCCAAGGCCATGCAAATTTTGCGCACCCGTCTTTACGAGATAAAACTTCGCGAGCAGGAAGAAAAGATTCAGGCCGAACGCCGTAGCCAGGTAGGAAGTGGAGACCGCAGTGAACGCATAAGAACCTATAATTTCCCCCAGAATCGTATTACTGACCACCGCATTGGTTTGACTCTTTATAAGCTTGAACAAGTACTTGACGGCGACCTTGACGATATCATTGACAGTCTCATTACATATTATCAAACCGAGGCCTTGAAAGAACACGAACAGGTAGAAGAGGCTGCTTGATGAGCGCTTTTATAGAAAGCTATAGCTTTGGTAACATCGTCATAAAAGGTAATTCTTACAATAGTGATGTAAAAATTATTAACGGGGAAGTTAAGCCTAACTGGTGGCGGAAAGAAGGTCATCGTCTCTATCCTGAAGATATTACCGATATTCTTGAGTCAGATTGTAAAGTGCTGGTGGTTGGCACCGGGGCTTATGGAGTAATGAAAATTGACCCAACCGTTGAGGCGGCCTGTCAAGAAAAGGGCCTTAAACTTGAGGCTTATAAAACCAGCGAGGCTGTTAAAAGATTTAATGAATTAATGGCCAGCGGTGAAAAAGTAGCCGGTGCCTTCCACTTAACCTGCTAATCTTTGGGTGCATTGAGCTTTTCAATTAACTTGCGGCTTGGCTTAAAACGAATCTTTTTTCTGGAAGAAACGCTTATTTTCTTTTTGAGTTTGGGGTTATATAGATTTTTAGTCCTGGTGGTGTAGACTTTGAAACTGCCAAAACCCTGAAAAACTACCTTGCCGTCATTTTTGAGTTCATACTTAAGCGTTTCAAAAAAGGCCTCAACCCAAATAGAGGCTTCTCGTTTACTTATACGTAACCTTTTGGAAAGAAGCGTTATTAACTCGTGCTTAGTCATGAACTTTTAGGCCAAGGGGAAGGGCTTCACCGAATAATTTAGTGCGTTGAGTTTCTTCTATTTCCACTACTTTTTCTAACGGAAGATAATTTTCCATAGGCACATCCCAGGAAGCAAGTAATTCTTTGATAGCCAGCCTGGTTTCTTCTGGTAAATCAAGGGCTCTATCTCCACTCAAACGCCCTATATTAATTAACGCTTCTGCCCAGAGCCTGGTTATTTTTTCTGAAGTTTTTTGTTTTTTAAGGCGTGAGAGAATTTCTTCTACCAGTGGCTTGGCCTTTCCTGGTGGTACCACGGCATCAGCCGGGCCGTAAAGAAGAATTCGCGCGAGAAGTCTTGAAAGAACAAAGATGAAAAGCCTGTCATTTTTTTTGAGGACCTGAGGTAACACTTTTTGGGCCAGTTCATATTTGACTTCAGGGGAGAGCCTTTCAAGGTTGGCTACGCAAAGCCAGATTTCTCGCCTTTCCTGAGGAGAGATGCTGGGGGCCTTTTTTCCCTGGCTTGGTAATACAAAAGGCTTAATTTTAGCAAAGAGTTGTTCCTGTTTACCACGACTCAAGCCTCCAGCCACCCGGCGCCAGAATATCCACCATTCAAGCTGGACGGCTTTGTCTCTTTTATGATTTACTCCTTCAAAATAAAGCCCCCAGATTTTTCTCAGGCGAAAGGGGTCAGAAACATCACCATAACCCGGCCTCAAAAAGAAGCCCAAAAGATTAAACCAGCGGGCTTCATGGGCTGCTGATTTGGGGCGCCAGTGTTTATTTTCAATTAAGAAATCCGCCAGCTCCCTTATTAAAACAGTTGGCCAGCGGTCACGTTCCATTTCAAAGGCTTCTTCTAAGAGGTTCATTATCTGGGATAATATTTGGGCGTCTTTTTCAAAGGCCGTTTTTATCAGGTGCCTGGCCATTTCTATTTTTTCTTTTTCTACAGGAGGAGGTTCGGTTTCGGCCTTTTTGGCTACAATTACGCCCTCTGGTTCTTGGGCAACTTTTTTCTCCTGGCTCCTCAGGTTAAACTGAAGCCGCCAGCGATGAGGCGTCTCAAGAGAGCAACAGTAGATTTCAAGCACCCCTACTTCTGAAAGGAAAACTTCTATGCGTACCGGAATTTCTTTAAGGCCGGTTTTGCGGCCAAATTTAAGGGTAGTGGAAAGAGGAGGAAGTTCGGCAAAGCTTTCGTCAAGTTCAACCACATCTCCCAAAGAGTCCTTTCTGGTGGAAGAAGTGTAAAGGGGAAATTTTACCGGACGATTGGTCAAAACCTTAAAAGTCTTTGGAAGTTCAATCTTTTCACCTTCTTTAAGGCCCTTAGGAGCCAGGCAGACGGCCTTTGTTTTATCCCCTTCTTCTACTCCCAGATAATAGGCCCTGGGGAGGCCCCCGCCTACTCTTATGCCAAGGCCCTCTCTTACTAAACCGTAGTAAGCTGCGCCTATGGCCACTGCCAAATCTAAAGAGGTGGTTTCAAGGACTTTTAATGAGGAAAGATTGAACCAGCGGGCCACTTCTCCTTTAAGGCGTTCTCTTAAAATCGGCGGTTTTAAGGCCCCGCCATTAAAGAGGATTACATCTATTTTTTCAATTTTATTTTTGTAAAGAAAGGCTCCCAGGTGCCTGGTGATGGCCTGTTCGCGGGCGTAAGGAAGCCCCCAATCACGCATACCTCTTGGCACTGATTCTACTCTGGCTAACGTCTGGTTAAAGGCTACTTCCGGAAAAAAGTCTTTGAGGATAAGAGAGAGCACTTCTTCGCGGGTGATTCTTGCCACTAAAGTGTCAGCTATAAGGGCTCGGCCACGGCCAGTTAGCCTTACGGCATCTTCCTCCGGGCCGTCAGGGGAAAGCAGGCGTTCTTTCAGTTCCCGACAGAGAAAAGTAAGAGTCTGAAATCTGGCAAAGTCAAGCCGTTTGGTAGGAAGTTTTTTCTCTGCCAGCTTGGCCAAAGCCAGGTCAATGTTATCTCCGCCAAGGAGAATGTGGTCTCCTACGGCAATGCGCTCAAGATAAGGGCCTTCTTGCCCTTCGCGCACTTCCACCACGGTAAAGTCACTGGTGCCCCCACCTATATCACAGATGAGTACATGCTCACCAGGCTTAAGTTTTTCATGCCAGTCTTTTTCATTTTGAGAAAGCCAGGCGTAAAGGGCGGCTGTTGGCTCTTCCAGTAAAACCACTTGAAGCCCGGCTATTTCTGCGGCTTTAAGGGTGAGCTCGCGGGCTACTTCGTCAAATGAGGCCGGCACAGTGAGAATTACCACCTGGTTTTCCAGCCGTTTTTCAGGGTCGTCTTTGGCTATTTCGTAATTCCAGGCCTCTTTAAGGTGCTCCAGGTAGCGCGCTGAGGCCTCAACAGGAGAAACTTTTTCTACGTCTTCTCCTGAGCCCCAGGGAAGAATTTTGGCCGTGCGGTCAACTCCTCCGTGGCATAGCCAGCTTTTGGCCGAAGATACCAGGCGTGAAGGCACAAGGGCGCCGTGGTCCCTGGCATACGTCCCCACAACAAAACGGCGTGAACTATCCCAGGGAAGCCCGAGGTCTTCTTCAGCCTCAATCTCCCCGGGGAGATAAAGAAAAGACGGCAGCGTTTCTCTTTTCCCAATACGCCCGGCTCCTACCAATTGCGGGATTTGGAAAACCTTTACTTTAAGTTCTGGCCCGGTTTCTTTAAGGTCAGCGTAAGCCAGAGCACAATTAGTAGTACCCAGGTCTATGCCTACTACGTAACGCGGCATCTACTTGAGAATCTCCTTTATTTTTCTTAATAAGTCCTGGGGTAAGTAGGGCTTATGTAAAATCTCAAAATCATTTCTTTTAAGGGATTTAGCTAGCGTTTCTTTATCAACGTATCCGGTAGTTATCAAAGTGGGGCCTTTTATAAGATTTTCTTCAAATAAATCACAGGCAGTGCCATCTGGTAGCTGACAATCAACTACGTGAAAATCAAATTTTTTTTGAGAAAGTATTTCGCGGGCCTCTTTCAAAGTCCTGGCGAAAGTGAGCTTAAAATTTGGCGCCATGATAGAAAAAAACTCTTCAAGCATTTCTGCTATCAATTTTTCGTCTTCAATTATTAGAATTTCTTTTTTACTCACTTTACTTTTTGCGCCAGTTTTTGTTTTAATTCCTCGCCTTTGGTGCGATAGGCTTCAAGCCTATTTAACGCATTTACCAAGGCTTTTAGGCCCGCGGCTACAATGTCGTAATCTTTGCCAAGGCCAGCTACCCTTTTCCCTTGAAAGTCTTCAATTACCACTCCGCACACCCCTAAAGACTCTGTGCCTTTACCTACAGCGTCTATGTGGAAGTCAACCAGACGTAAGTCTTTCTCAGATGAAAGGGCTTTTTCCGCGGTTCCCATGAAGTTATATCCCAGGGCTTTAGCTACGGCTTTAAAAGCAGCGTCTATAGAACCTACACCTACTTCAAAGGCTACTCGCTTTTCCTGTTTGTTATCTAAAATTTCCACCTGAGCCAGAGGTTTCAAAGGAGCTCCATAAAGGCTTGATACGTAAGCGGCCTGAACTTCATAGCGGTATTCATTTTCTAAGAATTCGTCAAGTAAGACGCCTTCAAGATATTCATCATGAACCGTGCGCAGGACATCTTTAACTTCCTGGCGGAAGCGTTCAAAGACTTTGGCTAAGTCTTCAGATGAAAGCTTCCAGCCACGGCTTTCAAGCTTAAATTTTACCGCATGGCGCCCAGAGTGTTTGCCAAGTACAATGGCACTTCCTGTCCAGCCGACTTCTTTGGGGTCCATGATTTCGTATGTGCCACGATGCATAATAACTCCATGCTGATGGATACCTGATTCGTGGGCAAAGGCATTAGCCCCTACGATGGCCTTGTTTGGCTGAACCATCATACCAGTTAATTTTGATACCAGCTGGCTGGTGGGCACAATTTGAGTAGTATCAATGCGGGTTTCAAGAGGATAACCCAGAGTTTTTTCAAAGAAGTCCTGCCTGGTTTTAAGGGCCATCACAATCTCTTCCAGAGCGGCGTTTCCAGCCCGCTCCCCTATGCCGTTTACCGTACATTCTATCTGTCTTGCTCCAGCCAGAAGGGCTGACAGAGAGTTAGCCACAGCGAGACCCAGGTCATTGTGACAGTGCACGCTAAAGCAAACTTTGCCCTCGGCAAAGAGGTCATAAAGGTCGGCCTTTTTCAGGGCTTCTACCAAATGGCTAATCAATTCATAATATTCTTGAGGAACGGTATAGCCCACGGTATCAGGAATATTTACGGTAATAGCTCCAGCCTTTATCACTTCAACTACCACCCGGGCCAGGTAATCCCAATCACTACGGGTGGCGTCTTCAGCGGAAAACTCCACCAGAGGAGTATATTTTTTGGCGTACTTGACGGCTTCTACCGCAAGTTCCAGTACTTCTTCACGGCTTTTGCGCAACTTATATTGCAAATGAATGTCAGAGGTGGCGATAAAAGTATGTATGCGAGGAGCCTTAGCCCCTTTTATCGCCTCCCAGGCTGTGTCTATATCTTTCTGGTTGGCTCGGGCTAGGGCTGCTACCTGGACGTCTTTTACGGTTTCAGCAATGGCCTTTACTCCTTCAAAGTCACCAGGAGAAGCTACGGGAAAGCCTGCTTCTATTACGTCAACCTTGAGCCTTTCAAGGGCTCTCGCAATTTCTTTTTTTTCTTCAACGGTAAGAGAGACCCCTGGAGATTGTTCCCCGTCTCTTAAAGTGGTGTCAAAAATATAAACACGTGAAATCATATACGCCTCCTTTGTTCGCAAGATTAACGGTGTATTTAGTTAAAGGCAATGAGTTGAGTCAAATTTACTGGATTTCAGATGAGACCTGGACAGCTTCCCCCCGCCTGGCGCGGAGGGCAAGAAGGAGTGGCCCTGAAAGGGCGTAGAGCAAAAAGCCGATAAATAGAGTCAGTGGTGGTTCAGCGGCCATGACCGTTAAAATCAAGACGAAAAATACCAGGGCATAAAAAGGATGTTTTTCGGCAAAAGTTAACTTTTTAAATGAAAAATAAGGGGCATTGCTTACCATCAAATAGGAAATCATATAGACCATTATCAAAATGGCTATATGTTTAACCGGTTGTTCCAGACCAAACCACAGGGAAAAAAGCACGGTTGACGCCATAAGGCCTGCTGCTCCAGGGCTTGGAAGCCCGGAGAAATAACTGCTTTCCTTAGCAGCCTGGACGTTGAATTTGGCCAGCCGTAAAGCCGCACAGGCTACGTAGAGAAAGGCCGCCAGCCACCCGTAACGGCCATAAGTCTGAAGGGCAAAGGTGTAAACCAGGATAGCCGGTGCAACGCCAAAGGAAACTAAATCGCAAAGGGAATCATATTCAATGCCAAAACGGCTGGTACTCCCCGTATAACGGGCCACACGGCCGTCTAAAATGTCAAAAATCATGGCTACCAGAATAGCTACCGCGGCTTTAAAAAAGTCTCCCTGAATGGCGGCCACCAGACCATAAAAACCACAAAACAAATTACCCGTGGTAAAAAGATTTGGCAGAAGATAGATACGATTTTTATTTTTCCGCTTTTTTCTACTCATTGCTTGCCCAGGGATATAACACCAGGGGAGATTCCCCGGCTCTCACTTTATGCCCCATATTAACTAATATTTTGGCTTTTTCTACCGGGATAAAAAGTTCAACTCTTGAACCAAACTTTATCATGCCAATTCTTTCGCTGGCCAGGAGTTCATCTCCTTTTTTGACAAAAGGCACCGTGCGCCTGGCAAGGAGTCCGGCTACCTGGACCAGCAAAAGGGGAACTCCATCTAAACGTTCCAGAGCATAATACCGTTTTTCGTTTTTTTCAAAGGCTTCTTCTTTGTCAGCTGGAAGATACTTCCCCAGCTCGTGCCATATATCAACTACCCGGCAGGTGGCTGGAGCGCGGTTAACATGGACATCACACACGTTCATAAAGATACCTATCTGGTAGGCCTCGGTATTCAAAAATTTATCTTCTTTTACTTTTTTGATGGCCACAATACGGCCGTCAGCCGGAGAAACTATGATATTCCGGTCAAAAGGTGGATAGCGATCTGGATCACGAAAGAACCAGGCAAAAGCAAGAGAAGCCAGGGCCCCTCCGTAAAGCAAGTCTTTTCTTTTAGTAAAGTGCCCTAAGACTGCTCCTAAAATCCCGGGAGCAACTACAAATGGAAGGCCTTCTTTATTTATCATTATCTTTACTCCTTTTTTCAAGCATTTGCCAGAAGGCTTTTAATTCTTTTTTAAGTTTTTTAAATAAATTTTGGGCCTCAGCCAGGCTAACAGCTTTCTCTAAATTAAAAGCTAAAACATGGGCTTCTTCAAGGAAAATCGTAGCACAGGCCCCTTTTAATGAGTGAGCCTTTTCCCTGACTGTATCTATTTCTCCAGAAGAAAGGGCCTTTTCAATTTCTTCGGTTAATTGCTTAGACGAAAGATAAAATATCTCAAGGAGTTCATTTAATTCTTCTGGTTCAAGTTCCTGAAGCAGTTTTTCACGTTGCCATTTAACCATGGTCTTTTAATCGGAAGAACTAAACGTTTCTTTTAAATGTATTTCTCCGCCACCTAACACTTTGTCTTCCTGGTATGCCACGGCAAACTGCCCTGGGGTAACAGCTTGTTGAGGTTTTTTAAAGATAACTTCAGCTTCTTTTTCCGTATAAAATTTTATAGTGGCAGGAGCTTCTTTATGGCGATAGCGAATCCTTACGTTGGCTTCCAGTTCTTTTTGACGATATGCATCACATATTAGATGAAATTTTTTTACGAGGAAACGCTCACAGCGTAAATATTTTTTAGGCCCAATGATTACCCGATTTTTTGGGGCATCAATGGCTACCACATAATAAGGCCTTCCCAGGCGCACTCCAAGGCCGCGGCGCTGACCTATAGTATAGGCGTAAATACCCTGGTGTTTTCCTACTATGCGCCCGTCAACGGTGACTATCTCCCCAGGGGGAAAGTCTTCTTCAGTGAAAAGTTCACGATAATCTCCTTTTATAAAACAGGCTTCCTGACTTTCTGGCGAAGTAAGACCGAAAAGGCCAAGTTTTACTATTTCTTTTATAACGTCTTCTTTGCGCCATTCCCCAAGAGGGAAAAGGGCTTTTGAAAGCTGATGCTGATTAAGTAAGGCCAGAAAATAAGATTGCTCTTTACCAGGGTCTTTACCTTTTAAAAGTTCAAAACAGTGATTGGTTTCGTTAAAAATTACACGGACATAATGACCAGTGGCTATTTGGGAGGCTCCCAATTTTTGAACTTCTTCTAAAAGTAGCCCAAACTTAATTTCTCTATTGCAGATTATACAAGGGTTGGGAGTTAGCCCCTGACGGTAACTCTTTCGGAAATAGCCGATAATTTTTTCTCTAAAAGGAAGGGTCAGGTCAACTATTTTTAGGTCTATCTTTAGTGCTTCAGTCAAACGTTTAACGCGAGCAATTTCTTTTTCTGGATCTTTAGGGGAGAAAAGGGCAAAAAGGCCAAAAATATTTTTCTTTTGTTTTTTTAAAAGATGAGCGGCAAAGGTGCTGTCCACTCCGCCGCTCATGGCTACGGCTATCATCTAACTTGCTTCTACAAGCTCCTTATGAAAATGAGCTTCCATAGCACGAACAATACAGGCTGGCATACAAAGTTCACAACCGGTGCAGCGTTCAGGGTCAAACTTTACTTCCATGGTCTCTCGGTCAACATACAGGGCATTGGTGGGGCAGACAGCTGTGCAAAAACCACAGTGAATGCATTTTTCTTCGTTTTTGCGAATTTCCTGGCTTATAGTCTTCACTTCCACGCCAAGCTCACGCAAAAAAGCAAGACCTTTATTAAACTGGGTGGGATGTCCGGCAAGCTCCATCACCATAAGGCCTTCTTTGCCAGGGAGTATGGTGGCCTTTAATATGTTGAAGGACAAATCAAACTCTTTAACCAGCTGATAGACAATGGGTTGCTCTACCACTTCAGCGGGAAAGCGTAATACTAGAATCTTTTTATACATTGACTCTTCCTCCTTTTAGATAAGCCCTGTAAGGGGTTATATCAAAAGCTGGGTCTAACATCTGAGCTTTTTCAAAATAACTTTCTGCTTCTTCTTCATGCCCTATAGAGGCCAGGCAAACACCAATGTTGGCATAATCAACAGCAGCCTGGGGATTAAGGGCTACCGCTTGCCAGAAGGCCTCAAGAGCAGCCTCAGGTCTTTTTTGCTTGAAACGAGCAGTGCCTAATATGTTCAAAAGTTCTGGGAGCCTTTGGTAGGTGAGGCCTTTTTCCGCTATTTTTTCGGCTTTCAGAAAGTCTCCACTTTGGAGATAGGCGTGGGCCAGGTGACAGTAAATAGCCGCCAGGTCATCAAACTTGGGGTTTAGTTTCAAGGCCTTTTCAAGAAAGGTGATAGCTTCCTTATAATAGCCTAAACTGGTTAAAACTTGTCCTAAATGGGCGGCTACGTAATATCTTTCAATTTCCTGGTCAATGGCCCTAAGAATAAAAAGAGACTCTTCTGGAGGCGAAAATAAAGCCACTGTTCTTACCAGTTGATAAAGTGGATTCAAAAAGATTCTTTGCCGAAAATGAATACCTGGAATTATGGCATAGACTGCCGGAATATTAAGTTCCGGGTGGGTTATATCCACTAAATACAACTTGAATCCTTTTTTCTCAAGTTCTTGGGCCAAATTTTTCAATTCTTCAGCATGGTCATCAGCGGATATATCTGGCAGGGCTGTAAGGGGAACGCTTCCTTTTGAATCAATAATTATTGATGCTTCTTCTAGGGTTTCATATTTGGGAAGTCCACTTTCTAGATATTTTCCATCGGTGTCAAAATCTCCAGCAAGCTGGGCCACTTCAGTCAAGGCCCTGATTAAGGCCCTTTCAGGGCTGGTAGCAGTACCTGCGGTATATACAATTTCTGAGCGATGAGGAAAGGTTTGCGGGTCATAGGCCAGGGCCGCAATGGTAGGCACTGGCATATCAAAAGAAATATCCCGCAGAAAAAGCTTAACCCCAAGACGCTTGAAACAGGTAAGTAGCTCCTGGGCTTCTTGGCTTATCCGGTCAGGAATTACTTCAGGGAAAGGGGCTTTGGGCTCACTGGCAAGAGCCGAGGTGTGACGTTCTATAAGTTCACAGGTAGCCTGCACAGATGCTTCAGCATAGGTATTACCAGCGGCAGAGCCATTGTATTCGTAGAGTAACCAGAACCAGTAAAAAGGAATTTTGATGGTTTTTCCACTTGTTACCTCAAATGCTTCGGCTAAATGAAAGGGGACTACTGGTAAAAACTTTCGGCATATATCTTTGGCTTTATTATCTTCATCTGGGTCAATAACTGAAGTAATTAAAACTTCTAAAGGAATGGTATTTTCCTCGTTTAAGTTTCCTACAGGAAAGGTTTCGTTTTTTACAGTGGAAAAGAGCGAAAAACGCTCTACAAGTTCCATAAGGGCACTGGCCTTGGCTAGCGTTTCTGTAGAGCCTTTGCCCATTTGTTTGATGTTTCCGGTAATTTTAATCCCTTTGGCGCCGTATAGGCTCAGATAAACAGGTATTTCCAGACGGCCTTTATCTATGCGTTTAAGCTCAGAAAATATTTCTGTCCCAAATGCCCTGAGTTTTTTTTCTACTCTGGATATAGTTTCTTCAGGTGGAGCAGTTTTATCGGCTATTTTTTTAGGTGAAGGGGCTAAAAACTTCTGCTTCATAAAAATTCCTCCAAAAACGTTCTTATTATACACCTTTTACTTTTGCAATAAACTCAAGAGAAACGTTTTTTCTAAGTTTAACCAAAGATTAAGAAAAATGAAGTAATTTACTAGGAAATAAAAATGATAAATACAGAACAATTTTGACTTTTCCTTATTCCAGAAATATTTTCCAGAGCTTTTCTACCTGCCTCCATTAATATCACTGAATTCATCAGCGGTTGAGTGGATTTACTACCTCCGTGGTTCTCTGTCTTACGATATAAACATGGTGGTGCGTAGGCTTTTGGCCTCCAGAAGTTCCTGGATGGTGCGAATGTTGTAGCCGTCATCAAGGAGGTGTGTGGTGAAGCTTTACCGTTGGGAAGGCTTTCCTCTTTGGCCTTCCGTAAAGCTTTCTTAACGGCCTGTTGCACCACACCAGGGCACCGAGATAGATGTGATGCCGATGCATTTAAGTAAGAGAAATGGCAAGACAGGGCTCCCTGAAGACCTATGTTAAGTGCAGAGGTAGTGAGAAAGAATATCAGTGGGCCAGAGGATGTTTTTTTGGTTTAGTAGAAATCCTTGGAAAATTTAAGTCTAACCAAGAAGGGGCTCTTTATTGACAGTCAAGGTTATAAAATGGCCTATAGATAAAAAGTTCTCTAATAAAGTTTTTCAACGGAGCGGCGTAACGGCCGGCTGTGGCCGGCCGTTGAGTTTTGGCGTTATGTGGCTATTAAGCTACTTTAATTTCAATCTTTTTAGGTTTCTGGGTTTCTACTTTAGGGAGGAAGATACGCAAAACTCCTGCGTCCATAGAGGCTTCCACTTTATCAAGGTCAAACTCAGGGCCAATGGTAAAGGCCCTGAAGTATTCGTTGCCCCGTAATTCTGCGTAAAGAGGTTGTACATCTTCGCCAGGGAGGTCAACAATTTCTCCCTTCATCTGAAGTATGTTTTCTTCAATCTTTACTTCTACGCTATCTTTAGTCACCCCGGGCATATCTGCTACCAAGATAAGGCCGTCTTCGGTTTCGTATATATCAACCGGCGGAATCATAGGCCTTTCACGGCGCACCGCCGGAGCCTGTTCCTCACGGGTAGCCAGTTCTTTGGTTTCTTTTTCATTCATACCTATCCCTCCTTTCTTTTAAAATTTTAGCTGGTTTTTACTTCTATCTTTTTAGCTTTCTTTTCTTCGCGCTTGCCAATACGTACTTTGATGATACCGTTCTGGTAAGTAGCTTCTACTTGAGAAGCATCTATTGACTCAGGCAGAGACACCGCCCTGGTGAAACGTCCATTAAAACGTTCCTGACGGTAATATCTTGCTGGGTCAACCTTTTCTACTTTTAAGGCCTTAGAGGCGTCACGCTCACCGCTTATAGAAAGGATGTTCCCTTCAATGGAAAGGTCTATCTTATCAATTTCAATTCCTGGCGCGAAAAGATAGACATAAACGGCGTCGTTGGTTTCACCAATGTTGATTACCGGGAAGGTTCCCCGGGCTACAGTGCGCATAGGCACAAAGGGACTTGCCATCTCTAAAAGGCGGTCCACTTCTTCCTGTAATCTTTCAAATTCCCTAAAAGGATCGAAAAAATCTAAACCCCAACCGATAGGCATTGCTTACCACCTCCTTTTTAGATTTTTCTTTAGCTAGTAGAGAAAATAAGCACATCTTTTAGGCAGGCAAGGGGTTGACTTTTGGGCTTTGCGTCAAAGCTTTGTTACTTTATTATGAGTTTGAAATCTTTATGAGGAGGCAGAAATGTTGCTGGCAGTGGTAAGTGATAGTCATGATGCTATTCCTAATCTTAGTAAAGCGGTAACCCTTGCCAATGAAAAGGGAGCTCAGATTCTGATCCATTGTGGAGACTTAATTTCTCCCTTTATGTTGCTTGAGCTTGGCAAATTTAAAGGCGAAGTACACTTCATTCTAGGCAATAATCCTGGAGATATCTGGCTACTTATGAATAAACTGAAAGAGTTTCCTGGGATACATTGTCACGGCCAGCAAGCCTTTTTGTCGGTGGCTGGTCTAAATATAGCAGTGGTTCACTTTCCAGCTGTGGCTGAAGGCTTAGCTGCTACTGGTAAGTACGACGTGGTTTTTTATGGCCATACCCACGAATATGATGAACAAAAAGTGAATCAAACCTTGCTTCTAAACCCAGGGGAAATTCTTGGTAAAAACGGGCCACCTACCATGATGTTTTTTGATACCGAAACCAAAACCGTAACCAAGGTGGTACTTGATGAGAGTGGCCGTTGATACCGGAGGCACCTTTACCGATTTTGTGGCAGAAGTTGACGGGAATCTTCTGACTCATAAAGTATCTTCAACCCCGCAAGATCCTTCGCAGGCGGTTTTGGAAGGTCTTTCTGCGCTTAACGCTAGGGTCCCTAAGGTTTTACTTCACGGCACCACGGTGGGGACGAATGCTTTTCTTACCAGGAAGGGAGCAAGAGTTTTACTCATAACTACTAAAGGTTTTGAAGATATTATTTTTATTGGTCGCCAAAATAGGCCTAAGCTTTACGATTTTTTTGTGGAAAAGCCTCGGCCCCTTTTGAGGCCTTCTCAAATTTTAGGTCTGGCTGAGCGTATAAATGCCAAAGGAGAAATAATAAAAGGCCTTTCCCAGGAGGAGCTTGAACTTTTAAAGCGCTTTGTTGAAAAGAAAAATTTCCAATCGGTGGCTGTAAGCTTTTTACACTCATATATAAATCCCATTCACGAACAGAAAGTAAAAGAGGCCCTGCAGAACAGTGGCCTTCCTATTTCTCTTTCCTCGGAAATTCTTCCTGAGTTTCGCGAGTTTGAACGCACTTCTACCACTCTTGTTAACGCCTATCTTTCTCCGGTTATGGCGGCCTATGTGGGAAAACTATCCCGGGAACTGCCAGATACCAGAATTTTTCTCATGCAATCAAGCGGAGGTCTTATGCCTGCTGAGGCTGTGGGCAAAAGGGCCGCGTCAACCTTGCTTTCCGGGCCTGCAGCCGGTGTTTACGGGGCCTTTTCCTTAGCAAGGAAATTAGGGCGAGAAAAGATAATTACTTTTGATATGGGAGGCACTTCTACAGATGTTGCCCTGTGTAACCAGGGGCCTACCTATACTTATCAATACACCCTGGAAGGTTATCCTGTTCACTTGAAAATGATAGACATTCACACCATAGGAGCAGGTGGTGGGTCGCTTATCTATTTTGACAAGGCCAGAGCCTTAAAAGTAGGGCCTGAAAGTGCTGGAGCCAATCCTGGTCCTGCCTGCTATAACCGCGGCGGCACAGAGCCCACCGTCACTGATGCCAACCTAATTTTAGGGAGACTACCTGCTCAATATTTCCTGGGTGGGCGATTAAAGCTTTCCAAAGAATTGGCTAAAAAGGCTTTTGCTCGTTTAGCTCAAAGACATAATTTTAGCATTGAAGAGCTGGCCCTGGGGGCCATGGAAATAGTTAATACCAATATGGAACAGGCGATAAAGAAAGTTTCTGTAGAAAAGGGCCTTGACCCTCAAGATTTTACCCTGGTGTGTTTTGGGGGAGCAGGGGGGCTCCACGCTACTTCTCTGGCTGAAAGACTGCGTATAAAAGAAGTTCTTGTGCCGCGATTTTCAGGCGTTCTTTCCGCCCTGGGTTTGCTCCTGGCAAGGCCTTCTTTTGATTTTTCAAAATCTATTTTTTTGCAAGACGAAGAAGTGGCTTTTGAATACATTTTACCGCTTATTGAGGAGCTGGCCGCAAAGGCTTTAAAAGAGCTTGCCCGTTATGGCTATTATCAGAAGGATTTGCGTGTTGAAGCCCATTTAGATATGCGATACAAAGGGCAATCTTATGAACTTACCGTGCCTTTCACTTACGATTTTAAAGATAAATTTCATGTTCAGCACCAGCAGTTATATGGTTACAGTATGCCTCTAGCTCCTCTAGAAATTACTGCTATTCGCTTGAATTTTTCGGCAGATCCACCTTCATTTGAGTTACCTTTGGTTTCAGGTGAAAATTTAACCCCTGTAGGTAAAGAGATGGTGCTTCTAGCCGACGGGAAGAAAACAGATGTTTCTGTGTTTTTGTGGGAAGAGCTTCCCCCTGATTCAGAAATAAAAGGCCCTGCCCTTGTGGTGGGGGCCTTTGCCACTATTTGGATTGAGCCCTATTGGCGGTCTTCAGTAGATAAATTTGGAAATATTTGGTTAACCTATAACTAGATGTTATATTTTTATCAATTAGCTGTCATTTACGAGTGAAGCGAAAAGTTCCTGAGATGCTTTGGTACTTCTCCTCTCCTTGCAGTGAGGTTATGGCAGCTTAGGAATTAATAAACGCAAAAAGGAGGCCACCATGAAAAGTCTTTTATGTTTTTTTATCTGGCTCTTTCTATTAGCTTCACCAGCTTTAGCCGAGCAGATTAAAATTGCCATTTTACCTTTCAAGATAAACGCTAAAGAAGATTTATCTTACGTACGTGAAGGCATAGAAGACATGCTGAGTACCCGCTTATATGACCCTGGTAAAGTAGTGGTGCTTGATAAAAGTGAAGTGGAGAAAGTTTTAAAAAATCAAAAGAAGCCTCTTAATACCGATGTGGCCAAAAAAATTGGAGAAATGTTAGGGGCTGATTATGTAGTTCTGGGAAGTATTACCTCTTTTGGCCAAAAAGTAAGCATTGATGCCAAGCTTATTCCAGTAAAAGAAGAGAAATCCCCTCTAGCCATTTATACTTACACTAATTCTCTTGATGAAATCATTCCCAAATTAGATGAATTTGCCCAAAAAGGTCTGGCTTTTGTAGAAGGAAAACCTTTTACCTCTGATATTAAGTTAGCCAGGCCTTCAAAGCCAGCTAGTTTAACCCCTTCTACTGGTATGGCGGGAAATGTTTTCCCTGCGGTTACTCCTTCCAGGCCATCTTTACAGGCTGGCGCTGGCCAGGTTGGCGCTGTTTATCAACCAGTTTCTCCTCCTGCTCAACCACAGTTCCCTCAGGAACCTTCCAAAATGCATCCCGAAAGGGTCTTCAGGAATAATAGTCAGCAAATGGTGAATCCAGCTGCCGCTCCACCTCAGCAACCGCCTTCGCCTCCTTCTCAAGTTTATGCCTCAACTCCTAATAAATATTACGATGTAGATTCATGGCCAGATTACCGCCCTGAGGCTGTGACTCCTCCTGTGGTTCAGAGCCCCCCACAAGAGGAAAAAAAGAAAAAGGGGTTCTGGTCAAAGCTTCTGCCATGGAATTGGTTTGGTAAAAAAGATGAGGAAGAGGTGGTTATCACCCCTAAAGGAAGTGTGCCACTGCCACCTCCACCACCTCAATCCCCAGTTCCGCAAAATAATCAGCCTTCAATTGAAGCCCAGGTTCCACCTCCTTCTTCGTCATCTGATCAGGGTAAGACCTGGGAATGGTACTAAGATATTTTTGAAATACAGGTTTGACGGCCTCAAAGGTAATATTCTTTAAACAAAGCCCCCCGCAAATACGGGGGTCTTTGTTGTTTTTTAGGCATTCACAGCTGGTTTGTACTACTAACACGTGGCCAAAAGGTGCCCAGTTTTGCCATCTGGTAGGGCCAAAAAGGGCCAGAGTGGGAAGGCCTAAAGCGGCGGCTAGATGGGAAAGCCCTGAATCATGCCCTAGGAAAGCAAGACCTTCTTTTAGTTTCTGCCAGGCCATTTCTATGTTTTCCAAAATAACGTAAGAATCTTGGGGCAATTTATTCTTTAAATCTTTTTCACCTGGGCCCAGGAGAAATAAAGAATTAAAACCCGAGTTCTTCAAAAAAGTATATACATCCAACCAAAATTTGATTGAAGCGCACTTAAAAGAACCGCCGCCTCCTGGATGTATAAAAATAAAACGGCCTTTAGGGAGGTCTTTTTCAAGAAAAAGGTCTTCCTTAGTAAAGGCTAAAGAACCTACTTTTTGCCATTGAACGAGAGCTAGGTGTTTTTCTAGTTCTGGTGGCCTGGAGGGAATCTTTTGCCAGGGAAATCCAGAGAGGCTTGTCAAAAGTTCTTCTAGTTCTTTTTGGTGGCTAAAAACATAAGCTTTATTAAGCTTCATTTTAATTTTTTCCAAAAGGGAAAGGCTGGTAGGCCAGGCCTCATCTACCAGACCTACCTTTTTGAAAATAATTCGTGCCTCATGGCGGGCAAAAAGTATTATTTTTTGCCGGGCATATTTTTTTCTTAAGGCCCTTATGGCCAGACGTGCTATTAGTAAGTCCCCCAGGGCCCCTTCATGCCACAGAGCAATCATTACTCTGCTGGATATCCGACCGAGGCTATGTAAACCACAGTTTCTTCTTCTCCGTCTAAACCAAGAATTTGATTGACTTCGTCGTCAAAAAAGGCCCCTATTGGGCAGGCTCCAAGGCCCATGGCCGTGGCCGCTAGGAGTACGTTTTGGCAAATATGAGCCACATCCATAAAAATATAACGTACCCCCCTGGAACCATATTTGCTCATAGTACGGCGAGGAATTACTGACCAAACGAAAACCAGCGGTGCTTTGGCACACATGTATTGGGAAAGAGAGGCCTCGGCTAAAGCTTGACCAAATTCGCCTTGAGCCAGCTCCTCTAAAACGAAATCTTGAACTTCAAGATGATAGATGCCAGGGGCAATATCCAGAGCACGATTAATAAAAAGATAAGTTTCTACGGGATAAAGAGCACCTGCTGAAGGGGCGGTGCGGAGAAGATAACGTCCTGCCCTGGCAGTCACTCCCTGAGCGGCAAAACAAAGGAGAGAAATTTCTTCAAGGCTTAATGCCTGAGGAGTATATTTCCTAATGGACCGACGTTCTATTAAGGCCTTCCAGAAATTTTCCGGCTCGAAAAGAGGCTTTGGCAATGGAACTTTAGGGGCCTCAGGATAAACCTTAAACCATGGAGCTGGAGCGATGTTTTCTCTTTCTCTTTTTAGGAGTTCTAAGCGGTCATGTTTGGTAGCTTGTAAAAACTTAAAGCCCAAAGAATCACGGTAGCCAGGCATAAAAGCCTCCTATTTTTTTATTTTACTTTACCAAATTTTTTAGTAAGGGGGGGTATTGACAGATTGTGGGAGGTGGTT